>CAZSMG010000058.1:0-9070 GCA_964608075.1 uncultured Clostridium sp.
GGTGCTCAAAGTATTTATTTTAAATAATTTGTGACAAATGATTGACTAACCTACACATTATTTTGCTGAAGTTTTTTGTTTATATTGTAATTTTAATTATAAGTTGTTATAATAATATATAAATTAATGAAAGGAGCTGATTAAATGTCTGATGCACAAATTCAAGCAATTAAAGATGTTATTAAAATGACACCTAAGTTAAATATTGACTCTCTTAATACTATTAGAAAAATAATGGAAAAAGAAATTGACACTCAACTTTTAAAATTAGAACCATCTATTATTTTAGAAAACATGGATATTACTGAAAAAGTGATGTATTTAGATTATTTAACTGAAAGTGATGAAACTAAAGATAAAGAGTTAAGAGACTCTATATCTTTTGAAGAAGTTTTAAAAAGAGAGGGGTTGACAATTAATGATTTACAAAATAAAAATTAGACCCAAAGCTCTAAAATTTATAGAAAGTCAAGATAAACTTCAAAGACTTCGAATTTATAAGGCAATTTATAACCTACCAAATGGTGATATAAAAAAAATGGTAGGTTATAAAAATAACTATAGACTTCGTATTCGGCAACTATAGAATCATTTACGAATTAAATAATAAAGAACTTATTATTTTAATTACAAAGGCAGACAATAGAGGTCAAATATATAAATAATTTTTTCAAACTAATTTAATTCAAGAATATTTTATCTTTAAATATTCCATATTAACTAAAAAGATATAGTTTTATGGTTTTCCATATAACTATATCTTTTATTTTCTTATATTTTTGTTATATCAACTGGAGTCAAATCTTCTTCTTTTGTTCCATTTTTTATTGCATCATATAAAGCTTGCACCGTATCTAATGCTGTAAAACAAGGCACTTTACATTCAACTGCTAATCTTCTTATTTTAAAACCATCTCTATTAGATTGTTTTCCTCTCGTTGGAGTATTTATAATAAAGCTTAATTTTCCTGACTGAATAAGATTTATTATACTATCTGTGCCTTCCCAAATCTTTGGCACTGCTTTTGCATTTATACCTTTTTCTTTTAAGAAACTTGCTGTTCCTGATGTAGCATATATTTCAAATCCTAATTTTTCTAATTCTTTTGCTAAATTTGACACTTCTTCTTTATCCTTATCTCTTACTGTAATTAGTACTTTTCCATTTGTTTTTATATTAGTTCCACTTGCTATAAATGCTTTTAGAATTGCTTCTGAAAATACTTTAGATACACCTAATACTTCTCCTGTAGATTTCATTTCTGGTCCTAAACTTGTATCAGCATTTTTTATTTTTTCAAATGAGAATATAGGCATTTTAACTGCTATATATTCACTTTTCTTATATACTCCTACACCATACTCTAATTCTTTTAATTTTTTACCAAGTATTACTTTAGTTGCTATATCAATTACTGGAAGTCCTGTAACTTTACTAATATAAGGTACAGTTCTACTTGATCTTGGGTTTACTTCTATTATATATACTTCATCATCACTTATTATAAACTGAATATTTAATACTCCTATAATATTTAGCTCTTTTGCAATCTTTTTAGTATATTCTATTATTTTATCTTGATGCTTTTGATCTATTGTTTGTGTCGGATAAACAGATATGCTATCTCCTGAATGAATTCCTGCTCTTTCTAAATGTTCCATTATTCCTGGAATTAAAACATCTTCTCCATCACATATAGCATCAACTTCCAATTCTTTTCCAAGCATATATTTATCAACTAGTATTGGATGTTCTTGTGCTATTTGATTTATTTCTTCTATAAATTCCTCTATTTCCCCATCATCATATGCTATTGCCATACCTTGACCACCAAGTACATATGATGGTCTAACTAAAACCGGATATCCAAGTCTGTTTGCTACTTTTTTAGCTTCTTCTACTGTATATATAGTGTCTCCTTTTGGTCTTAAAATCCCACATCTTTCTAAAGCTTCGTCAAATTTTTCTCTATCTTCTGCCCTATCCATATTTTCTTCTGATGTACCAAAAATCTTAACTCCCATATCACTTATAGCTTTTGTAAGTTTAATTGCTGTTTGTCCTCCAAATTGAACAATAACACCATAAGGTTTTTCTACATTAATTATATTTTCAACATCCTCAGGAGTTAATGGTTCAAAATATAATTTATCTGCAATGTCAAAATCCGTACTTACAGTCTCTGGATTGTTGTTTACAATTATTGTTTCATATCCTAGTTTTTTAAGAGCTAAAACACTATGTACACTACAATAATCAAACTCTATTCCTTGTCCTATTCTAATTGGACCAGAACCTAATACTACTATTTTCTTTTTTGTATTTGATGAAATACTTTCATTTTCATCATCATAACTTGAATAATAATATGGTGTTTTTGCCTCAAATTCAGCAGCACATGTATCAACTAGTTTAAAGTTAGCAATAATATTATTATCTAATCTCATTTGTTTAATTTCTGATTCTTTTTTTTCTGTCATTCTTGCTATAACTTTATCTGTAAACCCCATTCTTTTAGCTTTTAATAATAATTTTGCATCTAAATCTTCATTTCTTAATTCTTCTTCTAGTCTTGTGATTCTATCAATTTTATTTATAAAGAACTTATCTATCTTGGTTATGTTATGTATTTCGTCAATTGTAACACCTCTTCTTAAAGCTTCAGCTATAACCCAAATCCTTTCATTATCTACTTTATTTAAGCTTTCATATATTTTTTCAGTTGAATACTCTTTTATTTTTGGCATTTCCATAGAATCTAAATTTTCTTCTAGAGATCTTATTGCTTTTAAAAGTGCTGCTTCTATATTTGGTGCTATAGCCATGACTTCTCCTGTTGCCTTCATCTGTGTTCCAAGTTCTCTATTTGCTGTTAAGAATTTATTAAATGGCCATTTTGGTATTTTTACTATTACATAATCAAGTACTGGTTCAAAGCATGCATAAGTTTTTCCTGTAACTTCATTTATTATTTCATCTAATCCATATCCAATTGCAATTTTAGCCGATACTTTAGCTATTGGGTATCCTGTAGCCTTAGATGCTAGAGCTGATGAACGACTAACTCTAGGGTTTACTTCTATAACTGCATATTCAAAACTGTTAGGATTTAATGCAAATTGAACATTACATCCTCCTTCTATTTTAAGTGCTGATATTATCTTTATTGCAGAAGTCCTAAGCATTTGATATTCTTTATCAGCTAAAGTTTGAGAAGGTGCAACAACTATGCTATCACCTGTATGAACACCTACTGGGTCAATATTTTCCATATTACAAATCGTAATACAATTTCCTTTAGAATCTCTCATTACTTCATATTCTATTTCTTTCCATCCAGCTATACATTTTTCTATTAATACTTGTGTAACTCTAGAAAGTCTAAGACCACTTTCTGCTATTTCTTTTAATTCTTCTATTGTATATGCAATTCCTCCACCTGTTCCGCCTAATGTATATGCAGGTCTTACTATAACAGGAAGTCCAATTTCATTTGCAAAATCTACTGCATCTTCTACTGTGTTTACTACTTTACTTGCTATACATGGCTCATTAATTGATTCCATCATATCTTTAAATGCTTGTCTATCTTCTGCATTTTTTATTCCCTCTGATGATGTTCCAAGTAGTTTTACATTTCTTGAGGTTAAAAATCCAGATTCATATAATTCCATTGCAATATTTAATCCTGTTTGTCCACCAAGATTTGGCAAAATGCTATCAGGTTTTTCTATGTCTATTATCTTTTGTACAGTTGTTATAGTAATTGGCTCTATATATATTTTATCTGCCATATGTTTATCTGTCATTATTGTTGCAGGATTAGAGTTTACTAAAACTACTTCTATTCCTTCTTTTTTTAATTCTTCACATGCTTGTGTTCCTGCATAGTCAAATTCTGCTGCTTGTCCTATAATAATTGGTCCTGACCCTATAACTAATACTTTTTTTATATCTTTATTTCTAGGCATTTTTATTTTCCTTTCATAAATTTATTTTTTCTTTTCATTTACAATTTTTAAAAAATTATCAAATATATATCTTGTATCTTCTGGTCCTGGACATGCTTCTGGGTGAAATTGTACTGTATATATATCTTTATTCTTATATTTTAATCCCTCTACTGTATTATCATTTAAATTTGTATGTGAAATTTCTGCAATTTTTTCGTCAACACTTTGGTCATCTATTGCATATCCATGATTTTGTGAAGTTATATATACTCTGTTCTTTTTTACATCTTTTACAGGATGATTTGGACCTCTATGTCCATATTTTAATTTATATGTTTTAAATCCATTTGCCAACCCCATTAATTGATGTCCTAAACATATCCCTAAAATTGGTGTATCTGTATTATATAATTTTTTAATATTTTTAATTGCTACTATGCAATCTTCTGGATTTCCTGGGCCATTTGATAACACTATCCCATCAAAGTTTTTTGAAATAATTAATTCAGCATCTGTATCTTGTGGAAATACAGTTACTTTACAATTTCTCTCTATTAATGATTTAATAATATTTTGTTTTGAACCAAAATCTAATAGGCCTATATTAATTTTTCCATCACCTATTATTTCATATTCATTAGAAGTTACCTTTTGAACTAAATTTGTTTCATTATGTTCTTTTATTTTTGATATAATATCATCTAAATTAGATATATCATTTGTAAGCATTCCTTTCATTGTTCCATTTTCTCTTAGCACTTTTGTTAATTTCCTTGTATTAATTCCTTGTAATCCAGGAACTTTATTATATTTTAAGAATTTATCTACATGTAATTTTGATCTAAAGTTACTTTCTACTTCTGCAAGTTCATGAACAAATACTGCTTCTACCCAAGGTTTTTTAGATTCTTGATCTTCTAATGTTAATCCATAATTCCCAATTAGTGGGTATGTCATAACTATTCCTTGTCCTGCATAAGATGGGTCTGTAAATATTTCTAAATATCCTGTCATAGATGTATTAAATACTATTTCACATATAACATCTTTATTGTAGCCTATTCTTTCGCCTTCAAATATTTGTCCATTTTCTAAAACTAAATAGCCTATCATATTAAACCTCCTTTATTTTTCCCTAAGGCATATATTATCATATATAATATTAAAATAAAACATTTTTTGATAATTTTTTATATATTTGTTTTTAAAAAAAGAACCTTCTCTTTAAAAAATAAGGTTCTTTTATATTTAAATTTAATTAATCTTCACTTTCTGGTGCGTCAACCGGACAAACACCAGCGCAAGTACCACAGCTTATACAAGCTGACCCATCTATTACGAATTTATCATCACCTTGTGAAATACATCCTACTGGACAATTTGCAGCACATGCTCCACAGCTTATACATTTATCTGTTATTTTATATGCCATATATATCACCTCCTATAATTTGTTTATTTTTTTGCATCTTCTTTTTCAAAGTTTTCTAGTTCTTCTAATTCTTTCTTATTTTCTAGTTCTTCTTTATCTATACTTTCTCTTACTGAGTCTTTTATAATTTTTATATCTTTAATATCATATTTTTTATAAAAATATCCTTCTCCATCTTTAAACTTTACTTTTATTCTTTCTTTTAAAGTTTCTACTCCATCAACTTCTCCAGTTCCATCTTCAGTCTTTACAATTGCACCTATATTTGGCAATCTTTTTAATTTTTCTTCATATACATCTTGTTCATATTTTAGACAGCACATTAGTCTTCCACAATTTCCTGATATTTTAGATGGGTTTAAAGATATATTTTGCTCTTTCGCCATCTTTATTGATACAGCATCAAAGTCACTTAAAAACGAACAACAACAAAGTTCTCTACCACAAACTCCATTTCCGCCTATCTTTTTAACTTCATCTCTTACACCTATTTGTCTTAGTTCAATTCTTGTCTTATATATTGCCGCTAAGTCTTTTACTAAATCTCTAAAATCTATTCTTCCATCTGCAGTAAAATAGAATAATATTTTACTATTATCAAATTTATATTCAACTTCTGTTAAAGTCATGTCTAATTTATGTTCTTTTATTTTCTTTTGACATACATCAAATGCTTCTTCTTCTTTTCTCTTGCAATCTTCATAATGTTTTTTATCCTTTTCAGTTGCTTTTCTTATTACTTTTTTTAATGGTTCAACAACTTTATCATTATCTATACATCTATTAGGAATTAAGACTTCTCCAAATTCATCTCCTTGTGCTGTTTCTACTATAACATTATCTCTTTTTTCTAATTTTAAACCTTTTGGATCAAAAAAATAAATTTTACCTAATCTTTTAAATCTAACCCCTACTATATTTTTCATTAACTTCCTCCCATATGCTAAATAACATATTATCTATGCACATATCATAATTGCTATTTGCTTTAAGTCTTTTTTTGGTATTTTCTATTATATCTATTGCATTTATATATTTAATATTTTGCTTACTATTATTTAGTAAAATAACATTCATATATTCTAGTATTTCATTTATTTCTTCTTTTGATTTATATAAATATTCTGATCTTTTAAGTATTTCTAATATATCTTTTGTTTGTAAATTATTTAATATATTTTCTATATTTTCATAGATATCTAGCTTATCTTTTAGTCTTATTGCTTTTCCTATGCTTCCTTCAAAAATATCAAGTAAATTTTCTTTAATATTATTTTCGCCATATTCTTTTTGTAAAAATTTCTTTATATCTTCATTTGGTATTTTATCAAAATGTATTATAGAACACCTTGACTTTATAGTATTTAAAAGACTACTTTCATTACTACAAATTAGTATTATTGTAACATACTCTGGTGGTTCTTCTAATGTTTTTAATAGGCAATTTTGTGCTTCTATTGTCATTGTCTCTGCATCATTTATTAAATACACTTTTTTGTTTGAAATTATTGGTTTTTCAAAAGCTTTTGCTTGCATATGCCTTATTTGTTCAATTTTAATATTATTTCCATCTGGCTGGATATACATATAATCAGGATTATTATTCGTATCAAACTCAATACAAGATTTACATCTATTGCATCCTGTTTCTTCTAAACACATTACAGATTTTGCAAATTCTTGTGCTACCTGCCTTTTTCCAATACCTTCATTTCCTATAAAAAGATAGCTATGTAATATTTTTTTTGTTTCAATTGATTTCTCCAAAATTTGTTTAGCATTATCATTTCCTAATATATTATCAAACATTTATACCTACCTTTAATTAATCCACTTTTCCAAATAAATTTAATGGCCAAAATCTTATCCAAACTTTGCTTTCTATTTTCTCTAATGGTATACATCCAAAAGCTCTACAATCTATACTCTGAGTTCTATTATCTCCCATAGCAAATACATAATTTTCAGGAACAACAAAGTCATAAAGTCCCTCATTTTCATCTATTAGTGAATCTGTAATTACTCCTGGTTGAAGATAATCTTCTTTTAACTCTTCTCCATTTATATATACTCTACCATCTTTAATTTCTACATGTTCTCCTGGAAGTGCTATAACTCTTTTTATATAACTTGTTTTTGTTACTTCTAAAACATAATATGCAAATTTAGAAAATACTCCTTCAGGTTCATCTTCATATTTTGCAGTTACATCTGTATTGTCTTTTCTATCTAGCATTGCTCCTATATCACTTGGAGCTTCAAATGTAATTATATCTCCTCTTTGAGGCATTTTGCCTATTGTTCTTGGCCATCTATTTAGCCATAATCTTTGATTTTCTTTTAAAGTAGGGAACATTGATGGTTGTTGTACTATCGTTGGTGTTCCTACATAAAATCTTACAAGTAATGCAAGTACCACTGCAATTATAATACAATAAATCCATTCTAATATATTTTTTATTTTTGGATCTATACTCATTTTCATTTGATTCCTCCTTAAGTTTTGTTGCTTTTACATTATATATCAATTCTTATGATTTATCAATAAAAAAAGAAAAAATATAAACAAAAAAAGCTACTCTTAAAAATTCAGATGATATTGTTTATGCAAGAACAGGAAAAAGGCAAAAAAATGAGATTGGAATTTCTTCAGAACGTGGTGGCAAAATTCCAGGCACTCATACCATCAGTTTTTATGGAGAAGAAGAGTCAATCGATATAACCCACACTGCTTATTCATCTGACATTTTTGCGGAAGGAGCACTTCAGGCTGCAAGATTCATTGCTGAAAAATCCTCTGGATTTTATTCAATGGATGATATAATCTAAGTAACTTATTAACCCTTGATTTAGTCAAAAAGGAGCTTACTTTTATAGTAAGCTCTTTTTATTTTATTTCCTTTGTAGGAACTTTTATAACAACTTCTGTTCCTTGTCCTACAACACTTTTTATATCTATACTTCCACCATTTTTATCTAAGATTTCTTTTGCAATAGAAAGTCCAAGTCCTGTTCCTCCCATTTCTCTTGTACGTGCTTTATCAACTCTATAAAATCTTTCAAATATTCTATTTAAGTCTTCTTCTGGTATTCCTATACCATTATCAAACACTTTTATATATGCATCATTAAACACAAATCCTACATATATTTTTATTTCCCCACCATCTTTTGTATATTTTATACTATTTGATAAAATATTTAGAACAACTCTTTCAATATCATATTTATCTGCATATACAGGTGGTACATCTGCTGTAACAAAACAATCAACTTTATGTTCTTTTTTCTTTATTTCTATTGCTAATTTATCTTGACATTGTTTTACTAATTCCCCTAAATCAAATGATTCCTTTTGAATCCTTTTTTGATCATTATCATACCTTGATAATGTAAGAAGATCAGTTACCAATTTTGCCATTCTTCTAGCTTCTGTAGAAATTACATTTAAAAACTTATCCTGTGTTTCTTTATCATACTCTCCTTCTTGAAGAGTATCTGCATATCCCATTATTGATGTTATTGGTGTTTTTAATTCGTGTGATACATCTGCTACAAATTCTTTTCTCATATTGTTTAGTTTTACGTGTTCTGTTATGTCTTGTATTACTAATATTATTCCTTCTGGCCTTTTAGCTTCGTCTTTAAATGGTGCAAATAACATGTTTAAATATTTTTCGCCAA
>CAZSMG010000059.1:0-8570 GCA_964608075.1 uncultured Clostridium sp.
ATGTAGTAGATTATTTAACATTAATACCAAGAGTTCCATCAGAAATTGCATAAAGTGGTTTGAAAATTTTACAAAAAGTGAAATAAAAAATACCTCAAGAAAAAATGCGATTTTTTGGAATTTAAAAATTCCTGTCCTAGCAAGCACTGAATTTGTACTCCCGCACAAATTCAAAAATGGGTTTTACACCCCATACCCAAAAAATAAAAATTGAAAGGAACTAAAAAATATGAATGATGAAAAAATAAATTATGTAATAGAAATGATAAAAGATATGGACTTAGAAAACAAATTAAGATTAGCAATATGTATGTGTGATAATTACAGTCATACTAATTTAGAATATGATAAAAAAGAAATGTGTAAATACTTTGATAATTTATTAAAAGAAATTAATACTGAATATAGAACTACTACTGTCAACTTTGCTAATTACCCTTATACAATTTTTGTATCAAGTAAAATTATGGAGATGGATTCAGCACAGCAGAATAGAGTTGCATTATATCTTTTCAATAGTATAAATTTTAAAATTAAAAATTGCAAAAGTCTTGACAGTAAAGAACAAATGTTTTAGAATATATAGAGTAAGAAAAGGATGTGAATCTATGGAAGAAAATAAATTAGCAATTCAAAATGAATTAACAAATGAAGATATAAAAAATTTAATATATACAATAAGAGGAAAACAAGTCATGCTAGATAGTGATGTTGCAATGCTATATAATTATGAAACTAAAAAAGTTAATCAAGCTGTAAAAAGAAATATAGATAGATTTCCAGAAAGATTTTGTTTTCAATTAACAGAAAAAGAATTAGAACTTATGTGGTCACAAATTGTGACCACCTCAAAATTAGAAGATAATAAATATAGAAGCAAAAAATATTTGCCATATGTTTTTACAGAGCAAGGAATCGCTATGTTGTCTGGAATATTAAAGAGTGAAGTTGCTATACAAGTTAGTATTAAAATAATGGATGCATTTGTGGAAATGAGAAAATTCATAAATGTAAATAAGAGTTTATTTGAAAAAGTAATTACTATTGAAAATAAAATGGACAAAAAGTTCATTGAGCAAGATAAAAAATTCGATATAATATTTGATCAATTACAACTGGAAGAAAATATCAAACAAAGAATATTTTTTGATGGACAAATCTATGATGCATATAGCATCATTATAGATATCATAAAAAAGGCAACTGACAAGATTTTAATTATAGACAATTATATAGATGACAGTGTTTTGAAGATGTTAGCTAAAAAGAAAAACAATGTAGAAGTTGTTATTTTAACATCTGATAAAAGTAATATTGAAAATTTAGATATTAAAAAATTTAATAAAGAATATCCTATTTTAAAAGTTGCTAAAACTAATAAATTTCATGATAGATTTATTATAATAGACAATAAAGAGATGTATCATCTAGGTGCTTCTATAAAAGACTTGGGTAAAAAATGCTTTGCAATTAATAGAATTGAAGATGTGGAAATTATAGAAAAAATTATTAATTTATGATACACATAAAAATCCATACTATAAATTTAAAAATATAGTATGGATTTTATATTATAACTTTTATTAAATAATGCTCTTCCAAAAATATGGAGTACTAAAACTCAAGCCTTTTTCACTTTCAGTTAGCCAAAATTTATCTTCTTCAGATGTTTCTCCTAAACTATTCAAATAACTGATTTGCAATATTCCCATTGCATTAGCCAGATCATAAAATAATGGAAAACACTCTAATTCATAATCGGTTAATTTATTATACTTTTGATATTCTTCTAATATCATCTTTGTACTTGATATTGTTTTATCAATACTTTCAGGATTTAGACATAAATTACAAGAAGTTACAGCTAAATCAACAATTCTAGGTAAATAGTTAGATACTGCAAAATCTATAATCCATAGTTTATGACGGCTATCTTTCATAACATTTGAACTAATAATATCCCCATGAACAAAAGATGTAGGTAGTTCTTCAAATTTTACACTTGCAATTTTATGGACTAAAGACTCAAAAATTTTATTGTATTTATTATCTAAATATTTTCCTTTTTCTGCATATTCCTTTACAAAATTTGTTATTGTCCATTTGTCATAGATGAAATCAGATTCTAATTTCGCATTATGAATATGAGCCATTTGCTCAATAATATTTTTAATTTCTGATTCAGTTGGTATTTCGTTTAAATCATAAAAACTTTTTCCATCTATATATTGAAATACGCATAATCTAAACTTTGTATCATTCAATACTATTTCGCATAATGTACTATTATTACAATTATATACTTTTGGAGTATTAATATTAAGTGAATTTGCTAATTCTATTCTATCAATATACTTTTTTACATCTTCATAAGTTCTTTCTTTGTTAAATACTTTTACACAAAATTTGCCTATATCAGTTGTCAATATAAAGTTAAAATCTTCATATCCTACTAATATGATTTCTTCTGATATATATTGACCTAAATTATATTTTTCACATATCATTTTTGATAAATCAGATAATTCTGATTTAAGATTTATTCTATTGTAAAATTCCTCTAACATATTAACAATTTCCTTTCAACTTTATATAGTTAATGGTGAGTTCTCTTGTATAGGTATTAATCTAGTTTTTATAGTATTTATAAATGCACATTTATGCTCTATTTCAAATTTTTCAGTATCTGTTGTAAGTTCATATTTTATAAATAAGTTGGGTATAAATTCATATCTATCACTTTCAAAATTCCCATAAGAAGTATTACTTTCTGTATAGCTACCTTTTAGCATATTATATAAAAGTTTCCATCTATCACAAGATCCTACATCTGTTTCTACTTTAGTATTATCAGTTACTTTACAAATTGAATTTTCTTTCATATCAACGATAGATGAATTTATATTATATTTAACATAGTAATCTTTCAATATAGAATTCTCAAAATGTTGTTCTAGTGCTACTTTTATGCATTTATCAATATCTGTATCTTTATTTATAACAACTAATCTAACTGGTGTGTCATCTTTATAAAAAATAATAGCATTATGCTTGTTATGAATATTAATATCTGAATGGTTAACTGTTATTATACAATTACAATTTTTAATAATTTTATATGTATCAAATGGTGCTTTGCTATTTTCAAATCCATCTACAAAAGCACCATTGAAACACTCATAATGATTATCATGTTGTTCTGTCCATAAATCTATGGTTTTTATAATATTCATTAATAATTTCCTCCTATTATTATTTTATTAGATTAAGTTCTTTTAATTCTTTCAATAATGCAGATTTATAATTATTTATATCAATATATACAATGCCATCTATATCTGACATTGTCTCTTCAACACCACTTAATATAATTGTTCTATTTCTTCCTAGTTTTCCCATAAAATAACCTGCCTCAAATATAACATTTTGTCTTGCTCTTGTTTTTAATGGTAAATCAGAATTTTTTAATTTTCCCTCATCATCTGGAGTTAATAATATAATTGCACATGCAACATCACTATTTTTTTCTATTTTTTCAATAATGGTTTGTCCATTATTAACTTGTTCGTGTAATATTATAGGTTCTAGCCCTTGTTCATATAAAAAGCATGACAACTCATATTTTTTACTATCATCACGACCATGAACAATAAAAACTTTTTTAGAATCTATAAGTTTATTATTTCCTAATGTGATAGGTTTATTAGTTATATCTTCGTTTTCTTCTTCTAATAAAATTTCTAATTCCTTAACAGTTATTGCCATATCTTTTTTATATGCTTGTATAAAACTGCTATTGGGAGTATTACTTCCAAATATCATTAATGAATAATGTCTGTTTCTAAAATTTAAAGTTGTGGTTGATTTTATTCCATACTTTTTTTCTACAAATCTTATTAATGAATTATTCCAAGCTACAAAATCAGGATTATCAGCAGTAATATTCTTTTGTGCAAATTCTTTCGCTTCTTGTACAAATTTTTCTAATTTACTCATGTAAAGCCTCCTTTTAATTATCAACAGAATTATACTATAATTAGACATTTTTTTCTATACTATCATTGAAATTTAACAATAAATAATATACAATAAATATAATTTGAAAGTGAGGAAAAAGAATGATAATAAAAACTGAAACATCAATAAATGAAGATGATATAGTTAAATTACAAACTATATGTGATTCATTAAATAATAGCATCAATAATTTGGACTTAAATAATTTTAAAGGTATAAGACTTATTGAAGATAAAAACTTTAATGTATCTTCAGATAGTAAATCAGAAAATGGTATAATACTACTTCCAAATACAAAAACACAGCAATATTTACACAATGGCAAAGAAGATTTAATTAAATCAACAATATATCATGAGTTATGTCATGTGGATTTATTAAATAAATTACCAAATCTTCATCAGTTACATAACTACTATGTCCAAAAAGAAAATTATATAAAAAGTTTTACAATTATGATTTACATAGAATACCTTGCACATTTAAAAAGTTCAAAGTTAGAAACGAAAGAGAGAAAAAAAGATTTTTTTGAATCAATAACCAATAAGAATTGGATTTTTAACAATGAGGTAAATAGAATATATTTTATAAAATGTTCTCCATATATTATTGCCAGAGATAATACAAATGATTTTATCAATGGTTTGGCAGATAATGATTTAAAATCTAGAATCATTGAGATAAAAGTAGAACTTGAAGAGTTAGCAAATAAAGCTCCATTAGATGAATATGCTAAATTAAATAAGTTAGAATATATCGTTAGTAAATATATATCTAATGAATAACAATAAATAATAACAAATATTTTTTCATTTATATTGAAATTTAATACTAATTCATATATAATACTCTTCAGAAAGAGAACAAGAGAGTTCGTAACTTGTAAGAATACCGCTCCATATAACACAATAAATCTAACTTTTAGAAAGTTAGATTTATTGCTTTTTGGGTCTTCTATTCTAGAATTACCATATTAGGAAGGTTACTATTTTGGAAAATGCTTTCATTCTTCCTCAATTTTCTTTCTAATCTTTTGAGTATATTCATCAAATCTCCGACTCTTCTCCTCGTTTTCCTCTTCAATTCTTTGTGCTTTAGAACAAGTTTCTTCCACTTCAGAAGAAATTCTTCTAATTTGCTCTATTATAAGGTTTTTCATTTTCCATCCCTCCTTTCTAATATGTATTTATATATATTATGCAATATTATTTATAAATATAATTTTTGTAATAAATACTTTTTATAATATTTTTAAATTCTATTTATGAAAACACTTGCATTCTTTTTTAATTTATAGTAATATTTAGAGGGTGCAAAAAATGAGAAAATTTGTAGAAAAAATAACAGCAAATACAATAATAAAAAGCAATGTAAATTTGCTTGTTTTAATATTTTCTATAATTATTCTATTATATATTTATTATTAATCACTAATATCGTTTTAGTGATTATTTTTTATATAACCCCAAAAAATAAAGGAGGAAAGTTTTATGGAAAAAAACAGAATGATTTTAGATGTAAATGAAAAACCATCTATTTCTAAATGGATTATTTTAGCATTTCAACATGTATTTGCAATGTTTGGAGCAACAATCTTAGTTCCTATTCTAGTTAATGCTGGAGCAGGAGAAATAGTACTTACAATACCAGTTGCTCTAGTAACATCAGGTATAGGAACATTAATTTATATTTTATGTACAAGAGGAAAATCGCCAGTATATTTAGGTAGTTCGTTCGCTTTCATTGCACCACTTGTAGCAGCATATTTAAAAGGTGGATTATCAGGTGCTATGACAGGAGTTATGGTAGTAGGACTAATTTATATAATTTTCGCAACAATTATTAAATTCGTAGGTAAAAAATGGCTTGACAAATTATTACCACCTATTGTTATTGGTCCAATGATTATGATTATTGGTTTAGGACTTGCTCCATCAGCAATTTCACAAATAGGACTTGTATCAGGAGCTGAAGTAGAATGGAAATCAATTTTTGTTGCTATTGTTACATTTTTAACAACAGCAATTGTAGCAGTAAGAGGAAAAGGATTCTTAAAAATAATTCCATTTTTAATAGGAATTATAACAGGATATATTGCATCAGTATGCATAGGATTAGTTGATTTTACACCAGTTATAGAAGCAGCATTCTTTAGTATGCCACAATTTGCTATTCCATTTATAAGTTATTCTCCAAACTTTAGTGCAATACTTACTATTGCACCAATTGCATTAGTAACAATGGCAGAACATATTGGAGATCATACATCGTTAAGTAATATAATTGGAAAAGATTTATTAAAAGATCCTGGATTAGATAAAACATTATTAGGAGATGGTGTTGCAACATTTATAGCAGGATTACTTGGAGGGCCTGCTAACACTACATATGGTGAAAACACATCTGTTGTAGGTATGACAAAAATTGCATCTGTATGGGTTATTGGACTGGCAGCAATTTTTGCAATTTGCTTAGGATTTTTAGGAAAATTTACAGCATTGGTCTCAACAATCCCAAATGCTGTACTTGGAGGAGTATCATTACTTCTTTATGGATTTATTGCTGTTAATGGATTAAAAGTCTTAATTCAAAATCAAGTAGACTTTGCAAAAACTAAAAATATAATTGTTGCATCTACTATGCTTGTATTAGGACTTGGTGGAGCTGCTATTTCAGTTATTAGTGGAGATGTTTCTGTTACAATTTCAGGAATGAGTTTATCAGCAATAATTGGAATTTTAATTAATCTATTTTTACCAGAAGAAAAAGATTATAATGAAATAAAAAATACAAAAAAAGAAGAAAAAGTAAAAGAAACTATATAATTAAAAGGAGGAATAATAAATGAAAGCAATAGAAATGAATCATCCACTAATTGAACATAAGGTAGGAATTTTGAGAGATAAGACAACAGGTACAAAAGAATTTAGAGAACTTGCAAGTGAGATTGCTATGTTTTTATGTTATGAGGCAATGCGTGATGCAAAAACAGATGAATTAGATATTGAGACACCTATGGCAAAAACAACAATAAAAAGATTAAATGAAGATAAATATGCTTTTATTCCTATATTAAGAGCTGGAATGGGAATGTCTGATGGAATTACTAGAATTATACCTAATGCAAAAATTGGAGTTATTGGATTATATCGTAATGAAAAAACATTAGAACCAGTAAGATATTATTATAAAGTTCCAAAAGATATTAAAGATAGAGAAGTTATTTTATTAGATCCAATGCTTGCAACTGGAGGTTCTGCAATAGATGCTATAAAAATGATTAAAGAAGATGGTGTAAAGAAAATTAAATTTTTGTGTCTAATTGCTGCACCAGAAGGAATAAAAAAAGTTGAAGAAACTTATCCAGATGTACAAATATATTGTGCTAAAATAGATGATCATTTAAACGAAATAGGTTATATTGTTCCAGGACTTGGAGATGCGGGTGATAGAATATTTGGAATAAAATAATATAAAATAATATTTATAATAACTTATTATATTTTAAATAATTACTTTTAAAATTAATATTAATAATTTTTATAAATATCAAAAAAGTCACACCAATAATACTGGTGTGGCTTTTTAATGAAAAATTAAATAGGCTTAAACATTATATCTTTATCTTCCAAAATTTGCATCATTACTGGATATATTTGTTCATAATTAGCTATGAATTTATTTATGCCTCTTAAGTATTCTAGTTTTATTTGTTGTTCTTCTGTACTTTCAGTTTTTAATTCTATTATAGAACTATATACTGCAAGTGTTACCTTATCTTTAAATTCCATTCTTCTACTTTGATTACCATATATTTTCTCAACATCTGTTATCATTTGCATTGTTTTATTATCAGCTTTTGTACGTTTTATAAAATCATTCATATAATTTCCTACCTTTATATTAAATACCCTTTGCTCTATTATATTCTTATATGTATTTTTTATGATTTATAAATATATAATTTGTTTTTTACTTTATAACCTCTTAGCTAAATTTTAGTTTTACATACCTAATAATTTTAATTCTACATTTTCAACTTTATATTTATTAGTTTTTTCATCTAATTTGAATTCAATCAAAGTATTTTCTAATGTATCACTATTTTGTTTTAAATCTGTTGTAAAATACAATTTAATTTGTTCTATTTCTAAACTATTTTTTACAATTTCTTTAAAAGTTTCTATAGTATGTTTTTCGTCTTCACATATTATAATTAATTGTGGTAATGTCTGAAATCCTGAATCCATTGGAACGAAATTTTCATAAAAGTCTTTATATAACCTCATTTTATCAACTAGTTTCTTCTCCCAATCTTCTTCTCTTCTTATTACTTCGAATAAAAATTGAATTGATTTACCACTTTTAGTAAGTTTTACACATCCCCCTGTAGCTTTAAATACTTTTCCAGCTACTTTTGCAGTAATCGCAGGCTTAACAACATAACTATCAAATGCTTTAACTTTTCTTAAATATGCAATTATAGTTTGGTTTCCTGCTAATCTTTTCTTTATCATAGGAACTGGTTTTGTATTATCAGATGGTTGCCATTT
>CAZSMG010000060.1:0-8398 GCA_964608075.1 uncultured Clostridium sp.
TTTGCACCAGAACCTATTTCAACCATTTTGTTGCTGGCAACGAAATGGTCAATGTTAGTTATCTCAGAGTTTTGACAAGCTATTTTTGCTTTTTCAATTACTGCATCAAAATATCTCCAATCTTTATAACTTAAAACTTTCATTAATTCTCTTGCATACCAAAATTCAATCCCATTTTTATCAATGTGTTTTATATCTTCAAAAGTCTGATTTGTATAATTTTCATTCTTATCTAGTTCATTCATTTGAAATCATCTCCGTTTCTTTCATTCTTATTTTATTACAATTTAAAATTAATTGCAATATATTGGCGAAAATTTGTTTTATTGTTTATATCATTGCATATACCATATCTTTTATTTAAAACCTTTTCTTTATTTACTATCATATCTACCTTTCCATTCGAATAGCAATTTTGCAACAAAAAAATATCATCCTTTTCAGAATGATATTTGTATTATCTGTTCTATTAGTTCGAACAGAAACATCGTTGGTGGGCAGGGATGGATTCGAACCATCGTACTCAAATGAGAACAGATTTACAGTCTGCCGCCTTTAGCCACTCGGCCACCTACCCATATAAAATTAAAAAAATGGTGCTCCCTCAAGGATTCGAACCTTGGACCCACCGGTTATGAGCCGGTTGCTCTGACCAACTGAGCTAAGGGAGCATTTATCAACGCAAGTTAAAGTATAAACTAAATTTATTATCTTGTCAATAGTTTTTATGATTTTTATCTAATTATTTACAAATTAATTTGAAGTCAGAAATAAATCCAACTTCAAATTAATATTTATAATATTTTTGTTACTCTCCTCTACCTTCTGGTAATGCATTTGGTATTTCTAATTTTATTTTTATACCAAATACAAATGATACTGCTTTTACAAGTTTACTATTTTTAATTCTTTGCCAGAATGATGGTTTAGCTTCAAAAGTAATATCTTGTATATATTGTTGTTCCTCTTGTGCTTTTTCTTGAATTTTTTCTTCTTTCTCAACATTCTCTATAGGTGCTGGAATTCCTTTTAAAGCATCTGCAACTTCAATACCTATATAACTTAAAGCTTTTGATCTATCTTCAATTCTTTCCATATCTATTTCTATATGTAAATTAGATTCAAGATTATTTACTCTAGCATTAAGTAATTTTATTCCATCTTGGTAATTTTGAGATTTTTTACTTTTAGTCTTTCCTATTATATTTAAAGTTTCGATTATATCTTCAGAAAATTTACCTTCAGCCTCTTTAACTATATCTTTCCAATCTTTATTTTTATTATCAACTACATCAATAAGTTCTTTTAAATTACCTGCTAAAGATATATTTTGTTCTCTTTGTCTAATTAACTCTTCAATACTTTTTGTATTTTCTTCAAATTGATTTGTAGCAAATTCAACTAACCCATATGCAGCTTTATATACACTACTTGGGAAATTTTTCTTTTTAGGATATTCTATTAAATAAGTCTTAATTGACTCGATTAAATCTTTAAAATAAGCATCTTCTTCTAACTGAACAATTTGTTTTTTACTATTTGGGTTTATCATTTTTTGAACTTTGTCAATGTTTGATAAAATTTTTTCTTCCGTGATTACCATTCTCACGTTTACTATGCCAGATTTAGACATTGTAAACTTCCCTCCTTTATCCTACGCTTTTCTTATTTCAACTATTATTATACAACAATCATCAAAAAACTACAATAGGATTTATATTATTTTAATTTTATATTTACATTACAATATTATTACAAATTAATTACATTTGTCAAGTAAATTAGACAAATTTTTCCACAAAATTTCCACAAAATTCTCCACAGAAAATAACAACCCTTTATTAATATTGTTAAAATAGCCGTTATATAGCATTCCGTAATACTATATGTTTTTATTATATTAACAATTTTATTAATAAATGATTGTTATCCACATATCATTTTAATATTTTTTTAAGTTCTTCGTGTCTTTTGATTTTTTGTGTTGTTGTTTTTATAAAATCTTCATCTGTAACAATTAATTCTTTTATGTATTTATATGTAGGCATTGTTTTATTTATTTCTTTTATTTGTTTCCAAATAATATCTTTAATTTGATTTTCATCTATTGTATCATATACTTCTTGCATTGATTCTTTATCATATACTATTTTAGAGCAAATCTTAACATCTCCATCATCCTCTAATTTTCCATATACAAACGAACCTTTTACACCTTCAATTTTATTAAGCAATGCTTCTAATTCTTCTGGGTATACATTTTTTCCGTTTTTTAGCACTATTACATCTTTTTTTCTACCTGAAACAAATATATATCCATCTTTATCTATTCTAGCCAAATCACCAGTATGTAGCCAACCATCTTTATCAATTGTCTCTTTAGTTGCTTTTTCATTTTCATAATATCCAAGCATTATTGTTGGACCTTTTACTATCAATTCACCTATACCTTGTTCATTTGGTCTATCTATTTTAACCTCTAAACTCGGAAACGCCCTTCCGATAGAGCCTATTTTCTTTTCTTGTGGCGTTTCAGCCGCAACAACTGGAGATGTTTCTGTTAAACCATATCCTTGTTCTACATTTATTCCAAGTGAGTTAAACCCTTTTTCAGCATCAGAATCTAATGCTGCACCACCTGCAACTATAAGTCTTAATTTTCCGCCTAAATTATCATGAATCTCTTTAAATAACTTTCTTCTTATATCAATTCCAAATTTTAATAGAAAATCACTTATCTTCATTCCCATCTTTACAGTTTTTAATTTTCCTTTTTTCTCTACACCTTTCATTATCTTTTTATACATAGTTTCGCAAAGTATTGGAACAGTTATCATAGCTGTAACTTGAAATTCTTTTATATTATCTGCAATATGTCTTATACCCTCACAAAATGCTATACAACACCCTATTGATACAGGATAAATAAAACCAACTGTAGATTCAAATGTATGATGAAGTGGTAAAAACGAAAGCATTGTATCATACTCATCTAAATCAAATCTAGTTCTAATATCCATAACATTTGTACATATATTTTTATGTGAAAGCATTACTGCTTTTGATTTATCTGTTGTTCCTGATGTAAATAACATTATTCCCATAGCATCTGAATCAATTTTAGCATCTATAAATTTTGTATTTCCTGATTGTACTAATTGTTTACCTCTTTGTGTTAAAACACTTTGTGCATAAACTTCGTCTGTATTTTCTTTAGCATCCATGGAAATAAAATATTTTATTTTGCTTATTCCCTTTTGTCTTATTTCATTCATTATTTTACTATAACTATCTGAATAAAAAATAGCTTCAACTTCTGATCTTAATATTAAGCTTTCTATTTCATTATCAGGTAATGCTTTATCTAAAGGCACAACCACTCCTGTACCTGCTGATATAGCAAAATATGCAACTTCCCATTCATATCTATTATCAGATATAACTGCTATTCTTTTATTTTTTAATCCAATATCAATTAAAGATGTTCCTAAATAATTTATATCATCTCTAAATTCTTTATGAGATATTGTTTTAAATTTTCCTTCTTTATCTGTTTTAAATATATATGCAGGTCTATCACCATATAAATCACCTGATTTTTTTAACATATCTTTAAAATCTGTAAATTTTAAATTTCTATCTAAACTCATACATAATCCTCTCTTTATTTTACTTTTAATCCATTTATTATAGTATTTTCAAATTCATGGTATAATTGCATTATATCCAAATTTCCTTCGTTTCTTTGTTTATATACTAGACATGAACATATCAATCCATAAATCTCTGAAGCAATTATTTTAGAATCCCCCATCTTTATTTGTTTTGCTTCCATTCCTTCTTTTACTATTTGTTCTATAGTATTTATATATTCGAAAATGTGTTGTTTACATTTTTTATTTCTTTCTTCAGTTCCCCATAACTGACTAAGCAAAATAGTTATTAAATATTCATATTTAATTATTATTTTTATTTGAATCAATACTATTGCTTTTAATTTATCAATATAATTTGGAAGCTTTGATGTTTTAATATTAATACTATTTTGAAGTAATTTCATTCCTTCTTCAATTAGAAAGTTAAATATTTCTTCTTTACTAGAAAAATGATAATACAAAGTTCCTTTAGCAACTCCAACAGTTGCTGTAATTTCTTCTATACTAGTTGCATCATAACCTTTTTCTGCAAAAAGCTTCATTGATGTTTCAAATATCTTTCTTTTTGTTTTATTCATATAAACAACCTACTTTACTTAAAATATTTTTCCATATTATATAATTACATATATAAATATGCAAGAAAAATTGTTCAATTTTCAGTTTTTAGACTTGATGGTCAAATTATAAAGCTTATGTTTTATCTATGTTATCAAATATTTCAAAATCTATTTCTCTTAATATCTTACTTGCTTTTATAACTCTTATTTTAATTTTATCACCTATTTTATATGTTTTATTTGTAAGTTCTCCAATTAATCTTTTTCTTTCTTCATCATATATAAAATATTCATTTCCTAAATTTTCAAATCTAATTAAACCTTCTATCGTATTTTCTAATTCTACAAATATTCCAAATTGTGTAACTGATGAAATTATACCTTCATAAATTTCACCAATTTTATTTTCCATATATTCTGCTTTTTTAATACTTTCTGCTTCCCTTTCAACTTTGGTTGCAATTTTTTCTCTTTCTGATGATGAATCTGCTCTTTTTTGTGCTAAATCATATAAACTATTTAATTCTTTTTCTTCTATAACATAGTTGCTTTCTAAATATTTAGATATAATTCTATGAATAAATAAATCTGGATATCTTCTTATTGGAGAAGTAAAGTGACAATAAAACTTACTTGCAATACCAAAATGACCTTTATTTTCAGCTTCATATCTTGCAACTTTTAATGTCCTTAAAAGTAAATTTGATACTACTTTTTCTTCATCTTTTCCTTTTACTTCTTCTAAAACTTTAGCAAATTCTTTTGAATAAATATTATCTTGGCTTGCTTTTATTTTATATCCTAAATTATATAAAAATTTATTAAGTTCATTTATCTTTTCCAAATCAGGAACTTCATGCACTCTATATATAAAAGGTGCATTAAGCCAATAAAATCTTTCTGCAATTGTTTCATTTGCACTTAGCATAAATTGTTCAATTATTTCATTTGCAAAACTAGTATCATATTTTTTGACATCTATTACTTTTCCATCTGTATCTAATACAATTTTACTTTCTGGAATATCTAAATTAAGATATCCTTGCTCTATCCTTCTTTTCTTTAAAATTAAAGCTAATTCTTTCATTGTTTCAAAATCTTTTATATATTTTTTATATTTATTTAATATTTTTTTATCACTTTTATCTAGTATTTTTTGAACATCAGTATATGTCATTCTTTCACTTACATTTATTATTGCTTTATATACACTAGAAGAAATTACTTTTCCGACTCTATCTATTTCCATAGAACAAGAAAGTGTAAATCTATCTTCTCCTGCATTTAAACTACAAATTCCATTTGAAAGTTCACGTGGTAGCATTGGAATTACTCTACCTAACATATATATACTTGTCCCTCTTAAAACAGCTTCTTTATCTAATAAAGAATTAGGTTTTACATAGTAACTAACATCTGCTATGTGTACATTTAATTTATAATTCCCATTTTCTAATTTTTCTACTTTAACTGCATCATCTAAATCTTTTGCATCTTCTCCATCTATTGTAAAAATAGTATCATCTCTTAAATCAACACGATTTGGTATATCTTTTTTATCAACTTTATCTCCTTTTAATCTTGCTTCATTTACTACTTCTTCTGGAAATCTATATGGAAGATCATATTCTTTTATTAGTGAAAGCATATCAACACCTGCTTCATTAACATTTCCTATAACTTCAATAATCTTTCCTTCTGCTTTTTTTCCTTTTTCTGGATACTTTGTAATTTTCACTAATACTTTATGGTTATTTCTTGCTTTTCCAAAATTACTTTTAGATATAAATATATCTGTTCCAAAATTTTTATCATCCGGAACAACAAATCCGAAATTTTTGTTGTTTTGAAAAATACCTACAATAGTGTCTTTTTCATGTTTTAATATTTTTATAACTTTACCTTCTGCATTTTTTTCTTTTGATTTGCTTTCTAATATTTCAAATAAAACTTTATCTCCATTTAAAGAATTTAAAGAATTTTCTTTAGAAACAAATACTTCATCATCTTCATTTTCTATTTTTATAAATCCAAAACCTTTTTGATTTTTTCTATAAATTCCTTCAAAATATTGGTTTTCTTGCAATTTGTATCTATTCTTTCTGTTTTTAACTATTTTGTATTCATCTTCTAATTTCTTTAATATTAAAGCAAAACTATTATATTCATTTTTAGGAACCATCAAAATAGAAGCCATCTCTTTAGCTTTCATCGGAATATATTCTTTTGAATTCATAAATTCTAAAATAATGTTTTCTTTATCATTCATAGCTTCTCCTTTTAAATTTGAAAAAGAGTAGTTTTAATATTACTACCCCTTTTTATTGCTTCTTTTAAATTATATATATAACTCCCAATGCTATTGTTAAAATAACAAAAATTATTCCCAATATTATAGTCCATTTCTTTTGTTTTCCTTCTTTTGTTCTTCCTTTATTTTTTTCATAAAAATTACCAGTAGAAGAACCTGTTATTGTAGACGATAATCCTTCATCTTCTTTTGATTGGATTGTAGCTAAGATTATAACAGCTATACATACTATAAAATAAATTACTATTAATATTCCTTTGACTATTTGCATTTAAATTTCCTCCTATACGGCTTTTTATTTATTAGCACTTTCATATTTTAGCATATAAAAAGTAAAAAAGCAAATAATTTTTTACTTTTATAGAATATTTTTAAATAATTAAAAAATGTAAATTATTATTTGAAATAGTATAATTTTTATAATTGTATTAAAAAATAAACTATAGTTAACACATTTAATTCCAATATTATTTAATCTATCATATTGATTTACTATTTTATCTATTTCATCTTTTGAAGAAATATTTTTATCTTCCATATATTCTTTTGCTAAATATTTTGCTTTAATCATTGCATCATTTTCTAAATAGCTTCTTACAAAATAAAAAACAAAACCAAAAATAATTAATATACTTAAAAAGGTATTTTCATATGGTAATTTCTTAAATACTCCTAATATACTTATTAGTACAAAATATACTAAATAAATATTTGTATATATAAAATTAAATAATAATATTTTTCTATCTTGAATAGAATGTAAACACTCATGAGCAATTGTTTGAATTCTTGTAAAACTTCCTCGTACATTTGCAATTAGAATTTTATTAGATATTGCTATATATAAACTGGTATTCGAGTCTTTATTTTCTTCAATTATTACTTTTTCATTTGCTAGTTTTTTTAATATATCTTTGCATATCTCTATATTTTCAGGATATTTTTCTACTAGATTATCTAACTCTTTATTTTCTCCTATCCTTTTAACTTCTTTTACATTAATTCCAAATATTATTGCAAGTATAATTAATATTACAAGAAATATTATTGAAGTAATAAGTAATTCCATAATAAACTCCCTTTTTTATTCTATTATATCTTTTACTGCTTCACCTATTATTTTGTTTACATCTGCTAAAATAACATTAAATTTTAGTTCTGCATCAAAATATTTTTTTACTTCATCTATTTGTATTAATTCTACATATATCTCTTGCATTTTTTTGACTTTTTCTTCATTATCTTTGCCTGTTTGTATTGCAGAAATTTGTGCATCATATCTTGTTTTTTCAAAATCTTGTATTTTTTGTTTTAATTCAGGTTTTAAGTTTATTGCATCTTTGGCCATTTTATAATTTAAATATTCTTCTGAAGACTTAATTTCTTGAGCTAATCTATTTGCTGTATCATATATATTCATTTCTACCTCCTTAAGTTATTTAATATACTTAACAAGTAATCTTAAATTTATGCATATGCCTGACGTTTTCTAAAGCTAAGTAAATTTGTAATTTCAGTTTCTGTATTTTTAGCTTTTTTAGTTTTTCCTGCTCTTTCTTGTTCAATTTGTCTTTTTTGCTTTTCTGCCATTGATTGGCAAATTGCTTTTTGGTATATAAAGTGTGTATCTTGTGCTATTTTGTTCCAATTATATTCATTTCTAACTTTATTTTTAGCTTTTTTTACAACATTATCATATAATTGATGATCATATAAAAGTTCTAATATCGAATCTGCAATAGAGTTTGGATTTCCTGCATAACTTTTCATTCCGTTTTCTCTATGATTTACAATTTCATTTAATCCTCCAATATCAGAAACAACAACTGGTCTTTCTGCAAGCATTGCCTCTAAAGCAACTATTCCAAATG
>CAZSMG010000061.1:0-8278 GCA_964608075.1 uncultured Clostridium sp.
AAGTTTTAGGAAAATGTAAAAATATCTTACCATTTGAGATAAATACAGAACAAGAAGTAAGAGAAGATTTAAGATTAGAATATAGATTTTTAGACTTAAGAAATGAAAAGCTGCATAACAATATACTATTACGTTCTGAAGTTTTAAAAACTCTAAGAGATAGGATGGATAAATTAGATTTCACAGAAATTCAAACACCAATTTTAGCTAATTCATCACCAGAGGGAGCAAGAGATTTTTTAGTACCAAGTAGATTACATCCAGGAGAATTTTATGCACTTCCTCAAGCACCACAACAATTTAAACAATTACTTATGGTATCAGTATTTAATAAGTATTATCAAATAGCCCCTTGTTTTAGAGATGAAGATCCTAGAGCAGATAGAGCACCTGGTGAATTTTATCAATTAGATTTTGAGATGAGTTTTGCAACACAAGAAGATGTATTTAAAGTATTAGAAGATATAGTTCCATATACTTTTAAGAAATTTACAAATTGGAAGGTAGATGAAGCACCATTTGAGAAAATACCATATAAAGAAGCAATGGAAAAGTATGGTAGTGATAAACCAGATTTAAGAAATCCATTAATTATACAAGACGTAACTAAAGTTTTTGAAGAATCTGACTTTAAAGCATTTGAAAATAAAATAATAAAAGCAATAATCGTACCAAATGGTGCACAGCAAGGAAGAAAATTCTTTGATAAAATGACAGAATTTGCAGTAGAAGAGCTTGGTGCAAAAGGGTTAGCTTGGACTAAGTTAGAAAAAGAAGGAGAAATTACAGGTGGTATTGCTAAATTTATTACAGAAAATATAAAAGAAAATCTCATAAATGAATATGGACTAAAAAATGGAGATAGTATATTCTTTATAGCAGATGAGTTGATGACAGCTCAAAAAATAGCAGGAGATATAAGAATTAAGCTTGCAAACAAATTAGATTTATTAGAAAAAGATACATATAGATTTTGTTTTATAGTAGATTTTCCTATGTATGAATTAAATGATGATGGAAAAATAGATTTTTGTCATAATCCATTTTCAATGCCACAAGGTGGATTAAAAGCATTACAAGAACAAGACCCTTTATCTATAAATGCATATCAATATGATTTAGTATGTAATGGATATGAAATGGCATCAGGAGCTGTTAGAAACCATAACCCAGAGATAATGGTCAAGGCATTTGAAATAGCAGGATACAAAGAAGATGATATTAAGAACCGATTTGGGGCTTTATATAATGCATTTCAATATGGCACACCGCCACATGCAGGAGCTGCACCTGGTATTGATAGAATGATAATGTTAATTACAAATTCTCAAAATATAAGAGAAATAATAGCATTTCCAAAAAATAAAAAAGCAAGAGACTTGCTTATGAGAGCTCCATCTGTTGTAACAGAAGAACAACTAACTGATGTTCATATAAAAGTAGACAATGAGGAGTAAATTTAAATGGGCAGGTGTATAGAAAATGCACCTGTATTTTTAAATATGATACTAATACAAATTTAGGAGAATAGATGAAAAAATATATATTAGAAATAATAGTATTTATATGTGGTGCAATTGGAATGATTTTAGAATTAATTGCAGCAAGAGTATTATCACCATATGTAGGTAGTTCTAATTTAGTATGGACTACAATAATTGGAATTATGCTTACAAGTATGAGTATAGGATATTTTGTAGGTGGAAAGATAGTAGATAAGAAGCCAGATATAAATATACTTGCAGTCTTAATTGTAATAGGAAGTTTTTCTACAAGCTTAATTCCTATATTTGAAACTATAGTTGTAAGTAATATAGCTAAATTATCAGATAACTTAATATTTGTAGCGTTAATTACATCAGCTATTGTATTTGGTATTCCAAGTTTTATACTTGCAATAGTTTCGCCATTTGCAGTAAAGCTAAATGACAAAACTTACGAAACTATTGGAAAAACATCTGGAAAAATTTCTTCAATTTCAACAATTGGAAGCATATTTGGAACATTTTTAGGAGGATTTTTTTTAATACCAACATTTGGTGTAAGAACAATAGTATTGGTAATTACTATAATATTACTTGCTTTAGCTGTTATAGTTTATAATAAAAAGAATATAAAACATTATATATTAGCTATTATATTATTGATTATTGCTATACTTTTAAATATATTTGGAGAAATACTTTTTAAAAGTAATAATCCTGATATAATTCAAGATATAGATTCACAATATAGTAGAATTTGGGTAAAAGAAATACAAGCAAATAATGAAACATATAAAACAATGCAAGTAGATACTGGATTAGAGTCATATATAAATACTAAAACAAATGAAATGGGAGCCCAGTATTTATATTATTATAATTTGTTTGATTATTTTAATAAAGACGCTAAAACTACTCTTATGATAGGAGGAGCTGCATATACATATCCAACCCATTATTTAAATAAGTTTTTAGATAAAACAATACATGTATCAGAGATAGATAATAAAATGACTGAAATTGCAAGCAAAGACTTTGGATTAGACATAAATAACCCAAGACTTAAAATATACCATCAAGATGGTAGAAGCTTTTTAAATTATACTAAAAATAGATATGATACTATTTTAATAGATGCTTTTAAAGGTCTTAATGCACCATTTGAACTTACTACATATGAGGCACTAACAAATGCCAAAAATATTTTAAACGATAATGGAATGGTAATAACAAATATAATATCATCATTAGAAGGAAAAGATGAAGATTTTATTAAATATGAATATTCAACATATAAAGCAGTATTTGATGATGTTAAATTATATAAAGTAAAAGATACCAAAGAGAATAAAAGACAAAATTTAATATTAGTAGGATTTAAAGAAAATAAGAATATAAACGAAGAAAAATATAATGAATATAAGAAGTATTTAGATAGAGAAATAAAAGATTTTTCTTCAGATAAAATAATTGTAACAGATAATTATTCACCAATTGGAAATTAGAATAGGAGTAAATATGGAAAAAAAGGTTTTACTTGGAATGAGTGGTGGAGTAGATAGTAGTGTATCTGCAATACTTCTTAAAGAATTGGGATATGAAGTTATTGGATGTACGATGAAGTTTTTTCAAGATAATAAACAAGATAAATCAATTGAAGATGCTAAAAAAGTGTGTGATAAATTAGGAATAAATCACATTGTTATTGATTGCACTGAAGAATTTAAATGTAAAGTTATAAATAACTTTATATCGCAATATTTAGATGCTAAAACACCAAATCCATGTGTAGAATGTAATAAGTATTTAAAATTTGGAGTGTTTTTAGAAAAAGCAAAAGATTTAGGATGTAATTATATATCTACAGGTCATTATGCAAAATTAGAATTTTCTGATAAATATAATCAATATGTATTAAAAAAATCTAATAATATAGACAAAGATCAAAGTTATTTTTTATATGCTATACCAAAAGAAATACTTGCTAATATTATATTACCATTAGAAAATATTGAAAATAAAAATGATGTTAGAGATATAGCAAAAAAATATAATTTAGAAGTTTATGAGAAAAAAGATAGTCAAGAGATATGTTTTATCGAAGATAATGATTATGGAAGATTTTTAGAAGAGAATTTAAATACATTAGAACCAAAAGGAAATATTGTTTTAGAAGATGGACAAGTACTTGGAAAGCATAGAGGTCTAATATATTATACTATAGGACAAAGAAAGGGACTTGGAATATCATATAAGGAATCTTTATATGTAACTAGATTAGATAAAGAAAAAAACGAAGTTGTAGTAGGAGTAGAATCTGATTTATATGAAAGTGAAGTATTAGCAAATGATATCAATATTTTAGTAGATATTAATGAAGATAAGCCAATAGAAGTTTTTGCTAAAATTAGATATAGAGCAAAAGAAGAAAAAGGAGTATTATATTTAAATAAGGATAAAACTGCAAGAGTAATTTTTAAAAATCCACAAAGAGCTGTTACTCCAGGACAATCCATCGTATTTTACGATAAAGAAGGAATTGTTATTGGTGGAGGAAAAATTATTAACAGATAATTGATAGATTGTGGAAAAAGGTGTATAATAATATTATGTTGTGTGGAAAGGAGGAAAATATATGATAAAAATATATAATACAGATTTAGAAACAAATAAAACTGAAGAGACAAATGAGATAAAAAAGGGATGTTGGATAAACTTAATTAGTCCTACAGATAATGAAATAAAAAAAGTATGTAAAAGTGTAAATATGGAAGAAGATTTTATAAGATACTCATTAGACTACGAAGAAAAGGCCAGAATTGATATTGAAGATGAAGAAAATAATATACTTTTTATCATAGATGTTCCTATTATAGATAAAGAAAACAATGAAACAATACATTCTACAATTCCACTTGGTATAATTGTTGTAAGAGATGAATTTTTTATAACAGTATCTCTAAAACAAACTAAAGTTATATCAGAATTAGAAAAATCTAAGCAAAATAGTATTATAACATACAAAAAAAGTAGAAGCATTCTTCAGATATTCTATAAAAATTCTGAATTATTCTTAAGAGAATTAAAGAAGATTAATAAGGAAAAGGAAGTTGCAGAAAAAGAATTAAATTCTTCAATGAGAAATAAAGAATTATTAAAAATGTTAAGTATTGAAAAGAGTTTGGTATATTTTACTACATCTTTAAAGTCAAACGAGCTTGTAATGGAAAGAACTATGACTGGTAGAATTATAAAATTATACGAAGAAGATGAAGATATATTAGAAGATGCTATTATAGAAAATAAACAGGCTATAGAAATGGCAAGAATATATAGTGATATTTTAAGTGGAACTATGGATACTTATGCATCTATTATTTCAAATAACTTAAATAATGTAATGAAATTTTTAACACTAGTAACTATCGTTTTGTCAATACCTACATTATTATTTAGTTTATGGGGAATGAATGTTGAACTTCCCTTCCAAAATAATGAGTATGGTTTTATATGGGTACTTGGAATTACGATTGTTATAACATTAATTGTTATATATTGGTTTAAGAAAAATGATATGTTAGATTAAATTTATAATACTTAAGAGAATAAAAAATAGAGACTACAATCAGTTTATGTAGTCTCTGGATAAAAAAGTTCTCTTTTTTTAGTTTCTACTATATGGAGTTAACTTTATTTCTAGTTTTTTTCTATGTTATCTCCCATCGTTTTTTTGATTTTGTTAAGTTCTGTTTTTAATGTATTATATGTAGATGCATTAATTGACAGATCTCTTTCTGTTTCATATTCTAAAATTGCTTTTTCAATATCTAAAATTTTATATGCTTTAGATTTAGCAGATGATTTATACATATATATTGGTATATATTTTATGCTATCTATTGAAATCTTATTTTCTTTGTTTTTGGTAATTTGTATATCTAATATTACGGAGTTTTTAGTATTTTCTTTGACCTGACCAGACATAAAATTTCCTAAAGAGTATATAACAAATCCGTCTTTAGTAGTTCCATCTTCTAAAGTTATTGTTCTTTTTTCCATTGGTTGTAAAACATGAGGATGACTTCCTAATATTAAATCCGCTCCATTTTGAAATAAGAAGTCTGCTAGGTTTTCTTGTTCTTTATTTTGAATAGTTTGGTATTCTAATCCCCAATGCATACTAACACATATAATATCTGGATTTTGCTCTTTTGCTAAATCTAATTGTTCTTTCATTAAAGTTTTATCAATTAAATTAATACAATACTCTTTTCCTTTTGGCACAGTGATACCATTTGTTCCATATGTGAAAGTCAAAAAAGCGATTTTAACATCTTTAACATTTTTTATTAATATTTTATTTTGATCTTCTTTTGATTTATAAGTACCTGTATGACTTATATCAGCTTTATTTAAAAAATCAATTGTACTTTCTATACCTTTATACCCTTTATCTAAGCTATGATTATTAGCTGTTGTTAAAACATCTATTCCTAAATCTTTTAGATTTTCGGCTAAAACTTCAGGAGTATTAAATGTAGGATAACTACTATATCCAACAGATTTTCCTGCAAAAGTTGTTTCTAAATTTCCTATTGCTATATCTGCAGTTTTTATATATGTTTTAATATCTTCAAATACATATGAAAAATCATAAGTATCAGTGCTTGAATTATATGCATCTGTATATTGTGTGTTATGACACATAATATCACCAATAATGCTCATGTTAAATGTTATATCTTTAGATGTTTTTTCATTTGGAATGGAAATTGTCTTAGATCCATCTTCTTCTACATCTGAAGATGCATAATTTTGAGGTGTAGCTGTTTTATGGTTTATTATATTTAATATTGTTCTAAAATTGTATATTAATATACAAGCAATTATTATAAAAAGTAAAACAATTACTGATTTTTTAAATTGATTCTTATCTTTTATTACTAATCTTTTTTTTCTTGTATTTCTTGCCATGAAATTATCTCCCTTTTTTATTTTAAATTATCATAAAAGTTAAATTTTTTCAATAAAATGTATAAATTTAATTTAAAAAGAAAAAATAATATAGACAAAATATGTTATTAAAATTTTAAATAGATAGTTTAGATGTGGAGGTGAATATATGAAAGTTATAGATAAAATAGCATTAGTATTAATAATAATTGGAGCTATAAATTGGGGGTTAATTGGATTTTTTAATTTCAATTTAGTTGCTGCAATATTTGGAGATATGACAATAATTTCTAGAATTATTTATGCATTAGTTGGTATATCAGGATTATGGGGAATTAAATTATTGTTTGATGATTAATTATTCTCCAGATTAGCTAAGCTCCTTTTTACTCATAACACCTAAAAGGATATGTTATTATCATAGTAGTGTGGAGATTATACACATTAAAAAAACCGAGAATTACTCCCGGTTTTTTTCAGTAGCTTTTTTAAAAGATTTTTCATTTTTTGTTCTATGAAAGTCATTATTTGATTTCGTAAGAATCCTTAAAGTGTTAACTTTTTTATAGTTTATGGGTTTTCTACCCTTACTATTTTTTCTTGGCATAAGCTACTCCTTTCTGTAAAATTTATTATAAAGCAGTATAATTATATCAAAAATATATAAATAAGGCAAACTTGCTTGAAATGTGTATTAATATAATGTATAATAGCTAATATCAATAAGGAGGAGATAAGATGTTATCTGCAAATGGAGTAACAATTAGATTTGGAAAAAGAGTTTTATTTGAAGATGTTAATATAAAATTTGGTAAAGGTAATTGCTATGGTATTATTGGAGCAAATGGTGCTGGTAAAACGACATTTTTAAAAGTTCTATCAGGAGAAATTGAACCAAATAAAGGTGATGTAACATTAGATAAAGGAGAAAGAATTTCAGTATTAAAACAAGACCACTTTGCATATGAAGAATATACTGTTTTAGATACAGTAATGATGGGAAATAAAGAACTTTATGATATTATGAAAGAAAAAGATAGTATATATGCAAAACCTGATTTTTCAGAAGAAGATGGAATGAAGACAGCAAAATTAGAAGAAAGATTTGCAGAACTAGATGGTTGGAATGCTGAATCTGATGCTGCTATGCTTTTAAATGATTTAGGGATATCACCAGAAAATCATTATAAAATGATGAAAGAAATAGAAGCAAGGGAAAAAGTAAAAGTTTTACTTGCTCAAAGCTTGTTTGGAAATCCAGATGTGCTTTTATTAGATGAGCCTACAAACGATTTAGACCTAAAGAGCATAAATTGGCTTCAAGAATTTTTAATTAATTTTGAAAATACTGTAATTGTAATATCACATGATAGATATTTTTTAAACAAAGTCTGTACACATATTGCTGATGTTGATTTTGGAAAAATAAAGGTATATCCAGGAAATTACGATTTCTGGTATGAATCAAGTCAATTAGCATTAAAGCAAATGAAAGAGCAAAATAAGAAGAAAGAAGAAAAAATAAAAGAATTACAAGACTTTATTGCAAGATTTAGTGCAAATGCATCAAAATCAAAACAAGCAACATCAAGAAAAAAATCATTAGAAAAAATAGAACTAGAAGAAATAAGACCATCAAATAGAAAATACCCATATGTAGACTTTAAACCAGATAGAGAACCAGGAAAAGAAATTTTGCAAGTTAAAAACATATCAAAAACTGTAGATGGAGTAAAAATATTAGACAATGTATCATTCACAGTAAAACAAGGAGATAAAATAGCATTTTTAGCAGATAATGAAAACGCCAAAACAGTATTATTCCAAATAATAGCAGGAGA
>CAZSMG010000062.1:0-1502 GCA_964608075.1 uncultured Clostridium sp.
GTGGAATAATTCAAGCACAACTAAGAAAACTTGGGTGTTCTTGTGATTGGGAAAGAAACAGGTTTACATTAGATGATGGAATGTCAGATTCCGTTTTAGAACAATTTGTAAGATTATATGAAAAAGGACTTATATATAAAGGAAAAAGAATGGTAAATTGGTGCCCAAGTTGTAATACATCAATTTCAGATGCAGAAGTCGAATATAAAGAAGAACCATCACATTTATGGCATATAAGATATAAAATAACAGGAACAGAGGATAAATATGTAATCGTTGCTACAACAAGACCTGAGACAATGCTAGGAGACACAGCAGTTGCAGTACATCCAGAAGATGAAAGATATAAAGATTTGGTAGGCAAAACTTGTATATTACCTATAATGAACAAAGAAATTCCAATTATAGCAGATGACTTTGTAGAAAAAGAATTTGGAACAGGTTGTGTTAAAATAACACCTGCACACGATATGAATGACTATGGAGCAGGATTAAGACACAATTTAGAAGTAATAGAAGTATTTGACGAAAACTTTAAAATGGGAAATTTAGTTCCTGAATATAAAGGAATGGATTTAATAGATGCCAGAAAACTAATAGTAGAGAAATTAAAAGAAATCGGAGCTTTAGTTAAAGAAGAAGAATATACTCACAATGTGGCAAAATGTGAAAGATGTAAGCATACAATAGAACCTAAAATATCTACACAATGGTTTGTAAGTATGAAGGATTTAGCAAAAAGAGCAGCAGATAGTGTAAGAAATGATGAAGTAAAATTTGTTCCTAAAAGATATGAAAAACAATATTTTAACTGGTTAGATAATATACAAGACTGGTGTATATCTCGTCAATTATGGTGGGGGCATCAAATTCCAGCATATTATTGTGAAACATGTGGAGAAATAAATGTTTCAAAAACGATACCAAAAAAATGTAAAAAATGTGGAGGGACTCATTTGCATCAAGATGAAGATACACTAGATACATGGTTTAGTTCTGCATTATGGCCTTTTTCTACACTTGGTTGGCCAAATACTGAAAACGAAGATTATAGAAGATTTTATCCAACAAATGTATTAGTTACAGGTTTTGATATAATTACATTTTGGGTTTCAAGAATGATGACACAAGGACTAGAATTTACAGATAAAGCACCTTTCGAAGATGTTTTAATACATGGAATTATTCGTGATAGTCAAGGAAGAAAAATGTCAAAAACATTAGGAAATGGTGTAGATCCATTAGATGTAATAGATCAATATGGTGCTGATAGCCTAAGATTTTCAGTGATTTCTGGAACAACAATGGGGAATGATATAAGATATATGCCAGAAAAATTAGAACAAGCATCAAACTTTGCAAATAAGATATGGAATGCCGCTAAATTTGTAAGTAGTAATTTAGCAGATGAAGAAAAGGTAAGAGAATTTTGCTATGAAGCTTTTGAAAAAAATAAAGCTTATGATCCAAAATATTTTAAAATCGAAGACAAATGGATATTA
>CAZSMG010000062.1:1512-8164 GCA_964608075.1 uncultured Clostridium sp.
AAAATTATGATTTAGGAATAGCACTTGATAAAATATATTCATTTATTTGGAATGAATTTTGTGATTGGTATATAGAAATGGTAAAACCTAGAATCTATAGTAATGATGATAATGTAAAAGTTCCAGTAAGTGATGTACTTAGCCATATTTTAGCTTCTTCTTTAAAATTATTACATCCATTTATGCCATTTATAACAGCTGAAATTTATCCAAATCTTATAGTATTTGGAACAAAAGATTTGATAGTTGCAAAATGGCCTGATATTAGAAATAAATTTGTATTTGATAAAGAAGAAAGAATAGTTGAAACATTAAAGAAAATTATAGTAGAAATAAGAAATATAAGAACTAATATGAATGTACATCCATCTAAAAAATCAGAATTAATCTTTGTAACAAAAGAATATGAAAAAGAAATTTTAGAAGCAAAAGAATTCATATTAAAACTAGGATTTGCAAATGAAATTAAAGTACAGAAAGATAAAACAGCGATACCAGAAAATGCAATAAATATTATAGAAGATGGAATAGAAGTATATATTCCTTTTGAAGATATAGTAGACATAGAAGAGGAAAAAAATAGATTACAAGAAGAAATTAAAAAGCTAGAATCAGAAGTACAAAGGGGAGAAAAAATGCTTTCGAATCCTGGATTTATAAACAAAGCACCAGAAGCTAAAGTTAATGAAGAAAAAGAAAAACTTGCTAAATACAAAGAAATGTTAGAAAATACAAAAGCAAGGTTACAAGAAATACTATGACAAAAAGGGACGCCCCTCTTGTCACACTAAAAAATTAAACTAATAAAAATACTTGACGTAGTTAAAAATTTAATATAATATATAAATAAAAAAGGAGGTAAAAGTATGAATAAAACAACAAAAATTAGTTTAATAGTACTTATAGTTGCAATAATAATAATTGTAGCAGTATTCGGAGTAATTAAATTTGTAAAATCAGTAGATTCTAAAGAAGCAATATCTGTTGAAAAATTTAAATCTGTAATGGAAGGAAAAGAGTTTTTAGTATTAGATGCAAAACAAAGTCAATTTGCAAGTGTTAATTATATAAAAAGTGCAAATATTGCAGCTAAAAAAGATCGTTCATATCAATTAGAATTTTATGAACTAACAAGTGATTCAGATGCAATCTCATTTTACAATAATAATTTAAATATATTTAAATCATATTATACAAATGGTTCTTCTGAAGCTAATGTTAATACAAAGAATACTAGCAAATATACATTAAATACAAGTGATAAATATAGAGTTTTATCAAGAATTGGAAACACAGTATTATATGTATCAGTTGATGCTAAATATAAAGATGATGTAAATAGTATAATAAAAGATTTAGGGTATTAATTTAAATACTTAAAAGTACTAGTTATAAGTGCTTGAATGTTAAGAAAAAATCTTCAAAAAGGCAGGACTTTTATAGTCCTGTCTTTTTTTGTCATACGAATTTCACAAATCGACAAAACTTCTATAGTTTCACTCTTGGAAAATAATGTAAATAGAAGTATAATAAATAAAATTTTAACAAAGGAGGAGATATATTGGAAAGTAAATATATTGAAGAGGACAAGCTGTTAATAATTAAAATTACAGATGAAATTGATGAATGTAGTGTGCAAAAGATAAGGAGGAAAGCAGATTATGAAATTGAAAGATATATGCCTAAAAGAGTTGTATTTGATTTTGATAGTGTCACTTTCATGGATAGTGCAGGAATAGGATTAGTTATAGGAAGATACAAAATGGCAAATATGCTTGGAGGAAAGTTAGAAATTACAAATCTTACACAAAATGTTAAGAAAATATTTGAAATGTGTGGAATTTTAAAATTAATTCCAATAGTTGATTTATAGAAAGGAAGAAAATTATGAAAAATAATTTTGATAATGAAATGAAATTAGAATTTTTGAGTAAATCAAATAATGAGGCTTTTGCAAGAATAACAGTTGCAGCATTTGTTTCACAATTAGATCCTACAATAGAGGAACTTGCGGATATCAAAACCGCAGTATCAGAAGCTGTTACAAATTGTATTGTTCATGGATATGAAGATAAACAAGGAATAGTAAAAATTATTTCTAAAATTTCAGGAAATGAAGTGAGTATTGAAATATCTGATAATGGTAAAGGGATAGAAGATGTAGAAATGGCAAAACAACCACTTTACACAACAAGACCAAATTTAGAAAGATCAGGTATGGGATTTACAATAATGGAAAGCTTTATGGATGATATGCAAGTTGAATCTGTTTTAGGATTAGGTACTAAAATTACAATGAAAAAGACAATAAAAACGGCGGTTGAAAATAAAGAGGAACTTACTACACTTTAAGGGGGATATTTATGTACGATAACAATATTGATAGCATAATTAAAGCCCAAGAAGGAAACGAAGAAGAAATGACAAGATTAATTGAGACAAACAATCGGACTTATATGGAGTATAGTAAAAAGATTTGCTGGTAGAGGATATGAAATAGAAGATTTATATCAAATAGGTTGTATAGGTTTTATTAAATCTATAAAAAGATTTGATATAAGTTTTGATGTAAAACTTTCTACATATGCTGTACCATATATATTAGGAGAAATAAAGAGATTTTTAAGAGATGATGGGCCTATAAAATTAAGTAGAAGCATTAAAGAATTAAATGTTAAGATTAGAGAATTACAAAAAGATTATTTAAATAAAACAGGCGAAGAGATTAGTTTATCTAAACTTGCAGAACAATTAAAAGTATCAAAAGAAGAAATCAGCATGGCAATTGATTCTAATACTCCAATAGATTCATTGGAAAGTGCAAGTTATAGAAATAATAAAACTGATAAAACAGTAAGCATATTAGAAAAAATTTCAACAGGAATAGATGAACAAACACTTTTATCAAATAAACTTACAATACAAGAATTAATAAAAAATTTAGAAAATAGAGAAAAACAAGTAATAATTTTAAGATATTATAAAGAAAAAACCCAAATGCAAGTTGCAAAAATTTTAGGAATAACTCAGGTACAAGTTTCAAGAATTGAAAAAAAGGTATTAAATTCTATGAAAATTAAACTAGTATCATAACTTAAAGGTGGTGTAATATTTTGAAAAAGTTTTTTTTCTATTTTCTTATTTTTATATTTATTTGTTTTATATTACCTGCAATTTGTACAAATATAGATTCTAAAGAAACTACATCAGATGATATTAATGAAATAGTGGAAAAAAAAGAAAATACAACTGAAGAAAATATAGTACAAGAGAATACTAATTATGAATATAAAAAATATGGAACTATAAAATTGCTACATACTCAAACAAATCAAATTGAAGAACTTCCATTAGATAATTATTTATATAATGTTGTATCTAGTGAAATGCCAGCAGACTTCCATTTAGAGGCTTTAAAGGCACAAGCAATTGTTGCAAGAACTTATACAATATATCAAATATTACATAATAATAAAAAACATGGAGATGCAGATATTTGTGATAGTTATAAATGTTGTCAAGCGTGGATATCTAAAGAAGATAGACTTGCTAAATGGAATGAAAATATAAGAGAAGAAAATTGGAGTAAAATTGAAAGTGTTGTAAATGATACTAAAGGTAAGATTATAACATATAATAATGAACCAATTAATGCATTTTTCCATTCTAATAGTGGAGGCAAGACAGAAGTTCCAGTAAATGTATGGGGAGGAACAGGCTATCCATATTTGCAGACAGTCGAAACATCTGGAGAAGATAGCTATGTACAATATAATTCAGAAGTCGAAATATCAAATGATGATATTATCAAAAAATTAAAAGATAAACATCCAAATATTGAAATAGATTTTACAAAATCAGATGATATTAGAATATTAGATTATACAGATTCGGGAAGAGCAAAAACAGTTAAATTCGGAAATAGTGAACTTTCAGGAGTTGAAGTAAGACAAACATTTTCGCTTAAATCTGCCAATTTTGAAATAATAAGAAATGATAAGAGTTATAAATTTATAGTAAAAGGTTATGGACATGGAGTTGGAATGAGCCAAACAGGCGCTGATAGTTTAGCAAAAAGTGGGAGTAGTTATCAAGATATTATTAAACACTTTTATACAGATGTAGAAATTAAAGATATTAATTCTCTTTAAATGTATATTTTTTCTAAAAAAAGGAAATACTTGTAATAACAATTAATTAAAGGAGGATTATATGAGAAGAGATTCAAATAGAAGAGTAAATGGAAAGAAATCATTTGAGGACAAAATGATAATATCTGGAGGAGGTATTTTATTTATACTAATAGCCTTAATTGTGGGAATTATGATATATTCTAATTGGTTAAGTAATAGTTCAAATCAAGGAAAAATAAATTCAGAACAAATTGCAGGTTTAGTTTCCAATGATGAAGAAAATAATAATTTAATTATAACCGAAAGTGCAAGTACAAGTATTGGAAAAAATGTTGAGGAATCTAAAAATGAAGTAGAAACAAATAATTCTAATGGCACAAGTACAAATACGACAAAAACTAAAACAAATACAACTAAAAAAACAAATTCTACTGCAAATACAAATACAAAAACTGAGGTAAAAGAGACCAAAAAAGAAGTGACATTTGTAAAGCCAGTAGAAGGAGAAATAGTAAGAGAATTCGCAAAAGATAATTTAGTATATTCAGATACTTTAAAAGAATGGATAACACATTTAGGAATTGATATTAAAGCTGACAAAACAACTGTCGTAAAATCAGCAGCAGATGGTACTATAAAATCAATAAAAAATGACCCAAGATATGGACTTACAATTATTATAGATCATGATGACAATTTCCAAACAATATATTCTAATCTTCAAACAACAGAATTTGTTGTAGAAGGAGAAAAAGTAAAACAAGGACAAAGTATTGGAACAGTTGGAAATACTGCTGTATTTGAGATTTCTGATCAAGCACATTTACATTTTGAATTATTAAAAGATTCTAATCAAGAAGATCCAAGTATATATATAAAATAAAACGATATATGAATTTTGCTAATTGATATAAATTAAAAAAGAAGAAACTTAATATGATTGAATGAAAGTTTCTTCTTTTTGTTATGTTAAAATGTTGGTCTGAAGTCTTCAGCGTCGCTATCCAGTTTGAATTCACCAAATATATTATCAAGTGGTGCATATATAGTATAAGAAATATACTTTTTTCCATTTATGCGCCGAATGCATTGTTCCATATATGGATTAACGCTATAGTTTGGTTTAATTATTAAACTGGCGTTTTCTTCGATTATGCCCCTTATATAAGCATTTTCGCTACCATTACTATTATATGCTACATAATAATAAGTGTAAGTTCCATTATTATTTGGGTACAAATAGAAAGCTATGTTGTTTTCAGTGTTCTTTAAGGGTACTAACGCATAGTTGATTGTACTTGATTTATCCTCCATATGTATTATTATGGAAGAAGAAACAAAAATTCCTAGTAAAATTATGGCAATTATAATGACTGCATCTTTAATAGAAATCGACCTCGAATTTTTCATAACAATTCCTCCTTTTTATGTTGATGGATTCTATAATGTAAAACTAAAAAGCGAAAAAATTGCGACTTTCACTAATTAGTGTAAGTAGGTTGTAAATACTCAATAAATGAGTATGATAAATATATTATAACATATATTTACATAAAATGCAAATAATTGTTGTATTTATTTAATTAAAGATAAAGTATAATTTTACAAAATAGTCTTGCAATTTTTAAATATTTATAATATAATACTATCGTTAACAAAAGTATACCTTAATCTTAGCATTTGCTTTAACACCTATAGCTTATGCTCAGTATAAGGAGATAAATAAAATTAGGAGGTGTATAACTATGACAAAGGAAAGAAAACAAGAAATTATTAATACTTATAAAAGAGAAGAAAATGATACTGGTTCACCAGAAGTTCAAATAGCTCTTTTAACAGAAAGAATTAATGAATTAACAGAACACTTAAAAATTCATAAAAAAGATAACCACTCTAGAAGAGGTCTTTTAAAAATGGTTGGTAAAAGAAGAAATTTATTAAACTATTTATCTAAAAAAGACTTACAAAGATATAGAGACATAGTTGAAAAACTAGGATTAAGAAAATAAAATAGCTAAAGCCCGTTTATAATTTAACGGGCTTTTTGTGGAAATAAGTTTATTGGTTAGAAGTAGCTTGTATAATGTAAGATTTAAGTATTTTATATTATAGAGGTTACAATCTAATAAATTAAACTTATTTCTAAATTAATAGGTGTAAATTTAATTTAAAAAGGAGAGTAAAAAATGTTTAAAACTTATGAAACAGAATTAGCAGGTAGAAAACTTGTATTTGAAACAGGAAAAATGGCAGGGTTAGCAAATGGAAGTGTATTAGTTAGATATGGAGATACATGTGTTATTGTTAATGTTACTGCATCAAAAGAACCAAAAGATGGGATAGACTTTTTCCCATTATCAGTAGATTTTGAAGAAAAATTATATTCAGTTGGAAAAATCCCTGGATCATTCCAAAAAAGAGAAGGAAAACCAAGTGATAAAGCAATATTGACATCAAGAGCAATAGATAGACCTTTAAGACCACTATTTCCAAAAGATTTTAGAAATGATGTTGTAGTT
>CAZSMG010000063.1:0-8087 GCA_964608075.1 uncultured Clostridium sp.
TTTATATATTCCCTTTTAGCTCAGTTGGTAGAGCGCTCGGCTGTTAACCGATAGGTCGTTGGTTCGAGTCCAACAAGGGGAGCCATTATATTAACAGAATGCTAAAACATTGGCATTCTGTTTTATTATGTCGAAAGTATTGATATAACTGAACTTCAAAAACGAGTCCTACTGATATGGTTGAACTTATTTTTATATCAAAAAGTATTCCAAAAAATAAATCTTTATGGTAAAATACAATAAATAAAAAGAAATGAGGGATATTATGGGATCATATATAGAAATAAATGATACTTTACAAATAACAAGGGAACAAGGATTTCCTAAAGAATTAAATTATGAAAAGCATAAATTAACACCATATAAAGCAGCAGACTTTGAAAATAGAGTTTTTGAATTTAAAGATAAACCTAATATAAGAATATATCATAGGCCACCTGTAAGAAATTTCTTAGTAGAAAATATAGATGGAAAATGGTTATATTGGGGATTAATACATATTCTAGAAATACATCATGATTATATTAAAAATACTACTTCAGGAAAATATAAAATTATATACATAAATACACCCGAAGAAATGAAACATGCTCATAATATTATAGATAGGAATGAAGATACAAGATATGTATAGAAAGAGGTGATATGTATGAAAATAGTTAAATTGAATGATGCAGAAAAATTTAATAATAGTGATAAATGTGAAGTATTAGAATATCCACTAAATGATCCTGATATAAATTGTGCTACAGCAGTAATTACGGGTAGATATCCTGACAAAGGTTATTGTGTAAATGAGAAATGTAAAGAACTTATCTATGTAATAGAAGGAAGTGGTACTTTAAATAAAAAAGATGAAGTAATAAGTTTTGAAAAGGGCGATGTCATTTTAATTGAAAAAGGCGAAGTATATTTTTGGAATGCTAATTGTAAAATCGTTATGCCTTGTACTCCTGCTTGGTATCCTGAACAGCATAAAATGATTGAGGAGGAACAATAGTGCAAAGCAAAATAAGAATCATTGAATACCAAGAAAAATATTCAAAGGATATTATAGAGCATATAAGAAAAATTGCAATGAATGAATTTAAATATGATGACTGGGAAGATTACTTTAATAGAATGAGTTTTGAAGAATATCAAAATGAAGGTAGTAAATTTTGGATAGCCCTAAATGATAAAGATGAAGTAATAGGAACAATTGGTGCTCTAAAAGTTTCTGCTGAAGAAGTAAAAATGAATAGTTTGTATGTAAATAGCGATTATAGAAAACTAGGCATTGCGAAAGAATTATATAAATTGCTTATTAATTTTGCAAAACAGCAAGACTATAAAAAAATTACATTAAGGACATTTTTCAAATTCGTAAATGCTATTAATTTTTATGAAAAAATAGGATTTGTAAAATATAATCAAGATGAAGAATCCTACTTTTACATGAAAATGTTATAATAGTGTTAAGCCAAGTTTTTTGTGAGATATAAAACTTGATGTTGTAAAATTAATTATTTTCTGTTGTGATATTACCATATAGTTTTTTATATATAGGGTTATAAATGAAATAAAATTTGTATTAAATCCATCAATTAATGACTACATAAAAAGAGTTAATATTATTTTAAAAGTTGGGAAATGGAGAAATAATGAAAAATGTATTAGAATATTTTGAAAAAATAATGCAAATACCAAGAGAATCTGGAAAAGAAGAAAAAATTACTGAATACTTAGTTGAATTTGCTAAAGAAAATAATCTTGAATATAAATTGGGTAAATATAATACTATATACTTGAGAAAAAATAATAATAATTCAAAAAAAACAATAATATTGCAAGCTCATTCTGATATGGTTTGTGTATCTACTGAAAGCTATGATTTTGATAATAAAGGAATACCATTTTATATAGATGGAGATTACTATAAATCTAAAAACACATCATTAGGCGCAGATGATGGTGTTGGAATTGCAATTATCCTTGCTATTTTACAAGAAAACGAAAATATGCCTAATATTGAAGTAATAATAACTACCCAAGAAGAAACAACTATGCTAGGAGCAAGTAATTTTGATTATTCATTAATAAAAGGCAAAACTTTAATTAGCTTAGATGGAATTAAAGAGGCAGATATAGAGTCATCAAGTGCAGGAATGTGTTCAATAACAATAAACAAAGAAATTAATTATGAAGTAACAAATGAAAATTGTTACAAACTATCAATTAGTGGTTTGATAGGTGGGCATTCTGGAGATGATATAGACAAAAATAGATGTAATGCAATAAAGTTAGCAGTAAAATTGTTAGAGAAACTAAATTATAAAAGTATAGCAGATATTAATTTTGGTAAACGAGACAATGTTATTCCAAGTGAAGGCTATGTTGTATTCTCATCAAAAGAGAATATAGATAGTATAAATCAAAAATTAGGAAAGATTGATTTTAAATTAAATGATGAAGAATATTCTTTGAAGGTAAAGATAGAAGATTATGAAGATAAAACTATTATAAAAGAAAGTAAAGAGATTATCGAATTTATTTCAGAAATAAAAAATGGATTGTTAGAAGTTTATAAAAATGACAAATTTCCTTTATTATCTGCTAATATTGGTAAAATATCAATAAAAGATAATAAGGTAGAAATAAAATATAGTATTAGAAGTTCTGATTTATTAAAAGAGGAAGAACTATTAGAAGAAATTAGTGTATTATCAAGTAAATATGGTTTTGAATTAGCAGTTGATGCAAATAAACCATTCTTTCCATATAAAGATAAATCTATTATAAGAAATATTCTAGCAGAAACTTACAAAGAACTATATGATAAAGAAACTAATATAAAGAAAGTTCATGCTTGTATGGAAGGAGGAATACTATCTAATAATATACAAGATTTAGATATATGTACAATTGCACCAACTATTGAAAATTGTCATTCGATAAATGAAAGAGTAAGCATATCGTCAATAAAAAGAGTGTATAAGTGGTTAAAACAAACGTTAATCAAATATAATCAATAAGGAAATTAACATTTTAAGTATTTGAGAACTATGGAGGAACGAAATGTTAGAAGAAATAATAAATAAAAATTTGAACAGAATAGAAAAAGACTTATTACAAATTAAAGATATACAAACTATTGATTTTTTAGATATATTTCCTAAAAGTGAAGAACATAGAAGAATATTAGATGAAGAAATTAGTAAAATTGCTATGTTATTAGACAAAACAGAAAGAGGAAATGTATATGCTTTAAATAATCCAGTAGAAACAAAATATGGAAAACTTACATATATAAAAATAAGAATTTTTGATGAAACAAGATTAAACTGGGAAGCAGCTGCTGATTTTGTTGTGAAAGATAGAAATATATTAATGGAAAAGGTTGGAAAAGATACAAGATTTACATATATAAAAAGAGAAAAATGGGATGCTATAGAATTTAAAACAGATAATACATTAGTTTATTTTTTGAATCCATTGGCATCAGAAGTATATGGAAAAAATAAGAATTAGAAGAAAAAGGGTATTGCCAAACTTAAAATTTTATGCTAAATTAAAAACATAGTTATAGACCCAAAATGTCAATTTGCGGGTATATTTCTTATGATCTATTGCTATAACTACATTTGAAACGGAAATAAGTAACTTTTTTGAGTGGCGTTTTTCGAATATGTCTTACACAAAGGAGTCAAAAAGTAAAAACTCTGTAGTATGCTTATATAAAGCAATATAGAGTTTTTATTTTATTAAATTAATGCAATTTTAATGCAACTAAATATTTATTTCGTTCATATATTGTTTTATTTTTAATAAGAACTTAAAAAATAACAGATAATCTGTTATTTTTTTAAAGCTTAAAATAATTATTTACTAAAAATATATATCACCTTATTTACAAAATACCTATAGGGGTATATAATGTTTTGGGAGGTAAAAATGGAAAAAGAAAAAAATTGTTGCAAAAAGACACATAGAAGTCAGGAAGAAAGAAAAATTATAAATAATAGATTAAATAGAATAGAAGGACAGATAAAGGGGATAAAAAAGATGATAGAAAATGATACATATTGTAATGATGTATTAATTCAATTATCTGCAATAGAAAATTCTATTAAAAGCTTATCTAATCATATACTTGAAAATCATTTATATAGCTGCGTGACAAAAGATTTAGAAGATGGAAAATTAGATACTATAGATGAATTAATAAGTTTATTTAAAAGATTTAATAAATCTTAAAAAAATGTATAAAATATTTAATAAAAGGAAGAGTGATTATTATGGAAAAAATAACAATTAAAGTTGAAGGAATGCATTGTGAAGGATGTGAAAATAGAATAATAAATTCTTTAAAAAGTATTGGTGGAGTAGAGGATGTTACAGCAAATCATGAAGATGGAATTGTAGTAGTTATAGCAAATAAAATAGATAGACATATAATTGAAGAAACAATAGAAGACATTGGTTTTAAAGTAAAGGAAAATTAGATATGAAAAAAATAATTTTAGAAATTGATGGAATGACTTGTAGTGCTTGTTCAAATGGGTTAGAAAGATACTTAAATAAACAAGATGGAATAAAGATAGCACAGGTTAATTTAGTAATGTCTAATGCAATGGTACAATATGATGAGAAAATTTTAAATCAAGAAAAAATAGAGGAATTTGTAAAAAAAGCAGGATTTAAAAGTTTAGGTATATATAATGAAAAAAGGCTATTAGAAGAAAAAGAAAATAGCAAAGAAAAAATAAAATTAACAATATTTACAATACTTGCAATAATTCTTATGTATGTATCTATGGGTCATATGATAGGATTACCTATGATAAGCTTTTTGGATATGCATAATGAACCAATATACTATACTATTTTTCTAATTGTTTTGACTATTGCTTTTGTAATTTATGGATTTGATATTATAAAAAATGGATATAAAAATTTAATACATAAAGTGCCTAATATGGATACTTTAGTAGGTATTGGTGTGATTAGTAGTATTATTTATAGCTTGTATGCTACTTTTATGATATTTAAGGGAAACCATAATTATATAGAAAATTTATATTTTGAATCAGCATCTATTGTAATATTTTTTATAAAATTAGGAAGATATATAGAAGGAATCAGTAAAGACAAAACAAAAGAAGCAATTAAGAAATTAGTTCAAATAACTCCTGAAGATGCCGTAATAAAAGTTGGAGCTGAAGAAATAAAAGTAACAATAGATCAAATAAATAAAGGTGATATTGTTATTTGCAAGCCTGGAGAAAAAATTGCAGTTGATGGTGAAATTATAGTTGGCAAAACTCATTTGGATGAATCATTTGTAACTGGAGAAAGTAAACCACTAGCTAAAGAAGTCGGTCAAAAAGTAATTGCAGGAAGTATTAATTATGATGGATATATAGAATATAAAGCAGAAAAAATAGGAAAAGAATCTACAATATCAGAAATTGTAAAATTAGTAATAGAAGCAACAAACACAAAAGCGCCAATAGCAAAAGTTGCAGATAAAGTAAGTGGTTATTTTATACCTATAGTTATTTTAATTGCAATTATAACTTTTTTTGCTTATTTAATATTAGGGTATACAATAGCATATGCCATAAATGTATTTGTTACAATTTTAGTTGTTGCTTGTCCTTGTAGTTTAGGGTTAGCAACACCACTTGCTATAGTTGTAAGTGAAGGGCTTTGTGCCAATATGGGTATTTTAATTAAGAAAAGTGAGATACTTGAAAATGCTATAAAAACAGATACTATAGTTTTTGATAAAACAGGGACATTAACTTATGGAACATTAAAAGTATCAGAGATTTTAAATTATAGTAACATTGATAATAAAGATATAATGCAAATTGTTGGAAGTATAGAAAGTAAATCTACTCATCCAATAGGAAAGGCATTTACTGATTATTTAAAAGATAATAAAATACAATTACTGGATATTAATGAATTTGAAAATATTTCTGGTTATGGAATCGTTGCTAAAATAAATGAGGATAAAATAATATTAGGGAATTCTAAAATATTAGCAAAATATGATATTGAAAATAAATATTTAAAAGATGAAGAAGAGTTATCAAAAAATGGTAATAGTATTGTTTATGTTGTAAAAAATAAAGAAACAATAGCTTTAATTGGTGTAAATGATATAGTAAGAGAAAATATAAAAGATGTTATAAAAAAGCTAAATAATATGAATATAAAAACAATAATGTTAACAGGAGATAACAAACAAACAGCACAAAAAATTGCAAAAGAAATAGGAATTACAGAAGTTATTTCAGATGTAGCACCTAAAGAAAAAGCTGATATCATAAAAAAATTAAAAGATGAAAATAAATTTGTAATGATGTGTGGTGATGGAATTAATGATAGTCCAGCTTTAGCTAGTAGTAATATTGGAGTAAGTGTAAATAGTGGAACAGATATAGCTATTGATTCTTCTGATGTTATACTTACTAGAAATAATTTATATAGTATAGTAGAGCTAATAATATTAAGTAAAAGAACTATAAGAAATATTAAACAAAATCTATTTTGGGCATTTTTCTATAACGCACTTATGATTCCAATTGCAATGGGAGTATTTAGTGGGTTTGGAATAGTTATAAGTCCTATGATAGCAAGTATAGCTATGATATTAAGTAGCTTTACAGTTATATTAAATACATTAATATTAAAAAGATACAAGACAGATAATTAGTTGATAATTATCTGTCTTTGTGTTATTATAGTTACTATAAAATAGTAATTTGTAGGGGAGAAACAATGTCTTTAATAAATATAAATAATTTAACATTTGGTTATGATGGAAGTTATAATAATATATTTGAAGATGTGTCATTTAATATAGATACTGATTGGAGATTAGGTTTAATTGGTAGAAATGGCAAAGGAAAAACAACTTTTTTAAAGTTATTGCAGGGAAAGTATGAATACAAAGGAACAATATCAAAAAATGTTGATGTTGATTATTTCCCTTTTGATGTAACTAATAAAGATAGAATGTCGATAGAAGCCGTCCATGAAATTGCTCCAAATGTTCAAGATTGGGAAATTATAAAAGAATTAAATTTGCTTAATACTGATACAGAAATTTTATATAGGAAATTTAATTTATTAAGTGGTGGAGAGCAAGTAAAAATTCTATTAATAAGTCTATTCTTAAAGGAAAATAATTTTTTGCTAATAGATGAGCCTACAAATCATTTAGATATTGAAACAAGAGATAATTTAGTAAATTATTTAGAGAAGAAAAAGGGTTTTATATTAGTTTCTCATGATAGAAACTTTTTAGATAAAGTTGTAAATCATATAATTGCTATAAATAATACTAATATCGAAATACAGCAAGGTAATTTTTCATCTTGGAAGGAAAATAAAGATAGACAAGATAATTTTGAAATGGTGCAAAATGAAAGGTTAAAAAAAGATATAAATAGACTTGAAATTGCTTCTAAAAATTCTGCAAAATGGTCAAATGAAGCTGAAAAGGCAAAAAGCAAAAAATATAATTCAGAAACTACAATAGATAAAGGTTATGTAGGACATAAGGCTTCTAAAATAATGAAAAGTTCAAAAGTAATGGAACAAAGAACCCAAAAAGCAATAGATGAAAAAACTAATTTATTAAGAAATATAGACAGAAATGAAACTTTAAAGATTATTCCTTTAGAAAGTAATAGAAATCCGTTAGTTTTAGCAAATAATTTACAGATAAAATATAATGAACAAGAAATATTTAATCCTATTTCATTTGAGGTGAATAATGGAGATAGAATTGCAATAGTTGGTAAAAATGGGATTGGCAAATCAAGTATATTAAAACTTATTTTAGGGAGAGAAATACAATATAATGGAGAGTTTAAAGTAGCAAATGATTTAAAAATATCTTATGTATCACAGAGCACAGAAGAGTTAAAAGGAAATTTGAAATCTTTTGCTAAGGTCAGTAAAATAGATGAAAGTATTTTTAAAGCAATGCTAGTAAAAATGGGATTGTCAAAATCCGATTTTGATACTAATATAGAAGATATGAGTGAAGGTCAAAAGAAAAAAGTTTTAATTGCAAAAAGTATATCAGA
>CAZSMG010000064.1:0-7779 GCA_964608075.1 uncultured Clostridium sp.
AAAATTAAGTCCAGGTGGAGCTATTTCTTATGTAGAAACACCTAACTTACAAAACAATTTAGAAGTTATTATCCAGATAATTCAATTTATATATGATAATATAATGTATGCAGAATTAAATACAAAATCTGATTATTGTCAAAAATGTGGTTTTGATGGAGAAATATTAATTGACGATAATTTAGAGTGGTATTGTCCAAATTGTGGTAATAAAGATCATAATACATTAAATGTAGCAAGGAGAACATGTGGATATATAGGAAGTAATTTCTGGAATAAGGGAAGAACACAAGAAATAAAAGAAAGAGTTCTTCATATAGATAATAAAGATGATGACGAGTAAAAGGTGAGAAATATGAGATACAACAAAATAAGAAAAATGGATATTTCTGATGGACCAGGTGTCAGAGTATCAATATTTATGCAAGGATGCACATTTAATTGTAAGAATTGTTTCAATAAAGAAACTCATGATTTTAATGGTGGAAAAGAATTTAGTGATTCTACAATAAATAGAGTGTTAAAATTATGTGAAAATGAAAATATTGAAGGGTTATCAATTTTAGGTGGGGAACCGATGCATCCGATAAATATTGAAGGGACTACTAAACTTGCAAAAACATTTAAAGAAAAATTTCCAAACAAAAATATATGGGCATGGACAGGATTTTTATTTGATAAAGATTTAAAAGATAAAGAAGCCATAAAGTATATTGATGTTCTAGTAGATGGACAATATGTAGACGAATTACATGATCCAACTTTAAAATGGAAAGGTTCATCAAACCAAAGAGTAATAGATGTACAAAAAAGCTTAAATACAAATCAAGTATTTTTAATAGATTAAATATAAAAACCAATCATTAATTTGATTGGTTTTCGTTATTTAGTAATAAATTTAAAATTTTTGGATAAATATCAGTTGCATTATTATTCCAGTTGTCAACTATTCTTTTTGCTCTATCAGTAGATCCTGCAAATGTTTTTATCTCAAATATTGTCTCATTATTCTCAACTATTTTACATTTAACTATAAAATCCTTTTCATTTTTAGGTATATATTCTGCTGACACAGAAGATTCTTCCTCTATTTCATATAATTCTTTTTTAAATATATTGTCAGCTTTTAATTTCATAATTCCAGGTAAAACATCTTTAGTAAGCGAAAAGTTATTTTTACCATCTGATGTTATTTTAAAGACAATTTCATCATCTTTTGTGTAAGTTCCAACTAGTTTTGAATCAACTAAATCAGTTAAAATTTGCTGAAAGTAAAAGTAATTAATATTGTTTATTGATGATATTATTTTAAATAAACCATCATTTGTTATGTCTTTGCCTAGTTTATCTAATATATATAAAATTAAAACTTTATTTTCAGCTATATCGTTATTGCCTGAATTTAATTTCATAAAACATGCTCCTTACAAATTAATTTTTCTGTATTATATCACAAAATATTACAATTGTAAAACAATTTTAGATATAAAAGGATTAAATAATAATTAAAATTTTTAGAATTAAAGGAAAAAACTATCAATCCCTAGGAAATTTTTAGATGTAATATTCTTGTAATATTTCATTTTTTTTCCTTAATATGTTGACATTGGTAATAAATCATTGTATAATTATAGAGCATGAGTTTTAGCGTTGAAACTGAATGTGGCTACATCCTTACGGAAAGCTAGGGTGGAGGGAACTTCAGTGGAGTATGTCTTGGCTTAGACCAGGCGGTAAGTTTTATGATAGCACTTATCCCAAGATTTTCATGCTAGTTTTGGGTTTTTATATTGGAGTTAGACAAAACACCAGGGTGCGTTTCAACTTGCCAGCTAAGTAATTACAATAAAAAGAGGAGGGAAATTACAATGGCAAAAACAGTAGTAGGAAGTGAAAAAATAAGAATAAGATTAAAGGCTTATGATCATGTTGTTTTAGATCAGTCTGCTGAGAAAATAGTAGATACTGCTAAAAAAACAGGAGCTAAAGTTTCTGGTCCTATTCCACTACCAACACAAAAAGAAATCGTAACAATATTACGTTCTCCACACAAATACAAAGATTCAAGAGAACAATTTGAAATGAGAACACATAAAAGAGTTATAGATATTCTTTACCCAACACAAAAAACTGTTGATAGTTTAACAAAACTAGAATTACCAGCAGGTGTTGATATTGAAATAAAAATGTAACAATTAAAAAAATAGTAACCAAGCTGGTCGCTTACCAGCCAATAGTTAAGTTAGCTCTAAGAACAAAGTAACATAGAGATAACTTATGCGGTTAAACGTATAGGAGGAAAATTAAAAAATGAAAAAAGCAATTATAGGAAGAAAAGTAGGAATGACACAGATATTTGATGAAAAAGGAAATGTTATTCCAGTAACAGTTATAGAAGCTGGACCATGTGTTGTTGCACAAGTAAAGACAATAGAAACTGACGGATACGATGCAATACAATTAGGATTCGGTGAAGTAAATGATAAACATATTAATAAACCAGAAAAAGGTCATTTTGCAAAAGCAAACATCACAGCTAAAAAACATTTAAGAGAATTTAGATTAGATTCTATTGAAGGTATAAAAGTTGGAGATGAAATAAAAGCAGATACATTTGTAGCTGGAGAAAAAATAGATGTTCAAGGAACAACTAAAGGAAAAGGTTTTCAAGGTGTTATTAAAAGACATGGACAACACAGAGGACCTATGGGACATGGTTCAATGTATCATAGAAGACCAGGTTCAATGGGACCAACATCTACACCAGGTAGAGTATTTAAAGGTAAAAAACTTCCAGGACATATGGGAAGGATTACAGTTACAATACAAAACTTAGATGTTGTTAAAGTTGATATGGATAAAAATGTATTATTAGTAAAAGGTAGTGTCCCAGGAGCAAAAGGAGCTATCTTAAAAATAAAATCAGCTGTTAAGGCTATCAATTAATAGGAAGGAGGAATACAAAAATGCCAAAAGTAGACGTATATGATATAAAAGGTAAGAAAGTTAGCGATGTAGAATTAAGTGAAGCGGTATTTGGTATTGAGCCAAATGAAAATGTTGTACATAGTGTATTACTTAACTACTTAGCTAACCAAAGACAAGGTACTCAAAGTACAAAAACAAGAAGCGAAGTTAGTGGTGGTGGTAAAAAACCATGGAGACAAAAGGGAACAGGTAGAGCAAGACAAGGAAGCATTCGTGCTCCACAATGGATAAAAGGTGGTATAGCTTTAGGTCCAAAACCTCGTTCATATAAATATAGAGTAAATAGAAAAGAAAAGGCACTTGCTATTAAATCAATATTAAGTTCTAAAGTGTTAGAAAATGAATTGACAGTTGTTGATAAATTAGAATTAAAAGAAATCAAAACAAAAACAATGGTAAGTGTATTAAAGGATTTAAAAGTAGAAGGAAAAACATTAATATTATTAGTAGATAAAAACAAAAACGTTGAATATTCAGCAAGAAATATTGAAGGTGTAAGAACAATATCAATAAACAATATCAATGTATTTGATTTATTAAAATATAATAACTTAGTTTTGCCTCTAGATACTGTTAAAAAATTAGAGGAGGTGTACGCATAATGTTACCAGAAGAAGTAATAGTAAGACCAGTTGTTACTGAAAAAAGTAATGATGGATTACAAGAAGGAAAGTATACTTTCGAAGTTAACAAAAAAGCGACAAAAGTTGAAATAGCAAAAGCTGTTGAAAAACTTTTTGAAGTTAAAGTATTAAAAGTTAATACTATGATGGTAAATGGAAAGAAAAAAAGAGTTGGTTACCATCAAGGAAAAACATCTGACTGGAAAAAAGCTATTGTTACAATAGATACAAACCCATCAGATAAAACATATTTAGCTAAAGGTGGAAAAGAAACTAAAGCTAATAAGAAATTCAAAGATTCAATTGATGAATTTATGGGAGCTTAATGTTCTTATTTAAATAGAAGATAAATATCTGGAGATTACCAGGAAAATAAAGAATATCTGCAGTGCGGAGCAGGAAAAAATCCGTATATAAAAATAAAGGAGAGAATTAATCATGGGAATGAAACATTTTAAAGCATATACACCATCTAGAAGAAATATGACTGTTTCTACATTTGAGGAAGTTACTAAAAAAACTCCTGAAAAATCTTTACTTACAACAAAAAAGAAAAATGCAGGAAGAAACTCATATGGTAGAATAACAGTACGTCATCAAGGTGGAGGAAATAGACAAAAATATAGAATAGTAGATTTTAAACGTAAGAAAGACGATATGGAAGCAACTGTAATTGGAATCGAATATGATCCAAACAGAAGTGCAAATATTGCATTAATAGAATATAAAGATGGAGAAAGAGCATATATATTAGCTCCACAAGGATTAACAGATGGAGATAAAGTTATATCAGGAGAAACAGCTGATATAAAACCAGGAAATTGTATGGCAATATCAAGTATACCAGTAGGTACAATGATACACAACATAGAATTAAACCCAGGTCAAGGTGGGAAATTAGTAAGAAGTGCTGGTCAAGAAGCACAACTTATGGCTAAAGAAGGTAAATATGCACATGTAAGACTTCCATCAGGAGAAATGAGATTAATACTTGCTAGATGTAGAGCAACTATAGGAACTATAGGAAACTCTGATCATGCAAATATACAACTTGGTAAAGCTGGTAGAAAAAGACATATGGGTATTAGACCAACTGTTAGAGGTTCTGTTATGAACCCAGTAGATCACCCTCATGGTGGTGGTGAAGGTAGAGCACCTGTAGGACACGCTGGACCAATGACACCTTGGGGTAAACCAGCTCTAGGATACAAGACAAGAAATAAAAAGAAATTATCTAATAAATTTATAGTTAAGAGAAGAAAGTAATCTTGGGAGGAGGAAAATAAGATATGTCAAGATCAAGTAAAAAAGTACCTTTTGTAGCTCCAGAATTATTAAAAAGAATTGAAGCTATGAATGAATCAGGTAACAAAGATGTTCTAAAAACATGGTCAAGAGCATCAACAATATATCCACAAATGGTTGGTCATACAATAGCTGTTCACGATGGAAGAAAACATGTTCCAATTTATATAACAGAAGAAATGATCGGTCATAAATTAGGTGAATTTGCTCCTACAAGAACATTTAAAGGTCATGCAGGAGAAAAAACATCAAAAGTTAATTAATAGTAAATTAAGGAGGGAAAATCCGTGGAAGAAACAACAGTAAATGAAGCAAAAGCTACTCTTAAATATGCAAGAATATCTTCAAGAAAAGTAAAAATTGTTGCAGATTTAATAAGAGGAAAAAACGTTGATGAAGCTATAGCAATAGTTAAATTTACACCAAAAGCTTCATCTGAAATAATAGAAAAATTATTAAAATCAGCAATTGCTAATGCTGAAAACAATCATGGAATGAAACATGAGAATTTATATGTTGCTGAAATATATGCAAATCAAGGTCCAACTTTAAAGAGAATTAGACCTGCTGCAAAAGGTTCAGCAGTTAGAATAAGAAAAAGAACAAGTCATATAACAATAGTATTAAGAGATGACAAATAAGGAAAGGAGGATTTAAAAGTAATGGGACAAAAAGTACATCCAACAGGTGTGAGAGTTGGAATAATAAAAGATTGGAACTCTAAATGGTATGCTGATTCTAAGAGTTTTGCAGATTATTTAGTAGAAGACCAAAAAATCCGTAAATTTATTAAGAAAAAATTATATGCTGCAGGAATTTCTAAAATAGAAATTGAAAGAACAGCAAAATTTGTTAAAGTAAATGTTTTCGCAGCTAAACCAGGTATAGTTATAGGAAAAGGTGGCGCAGGAGCTGAAAACGTAAAACAAGAATTAACAAAAATGATTTCAAAAGATGTTAATTTAAATATAGTTGAGGTTAAAAATGCTGATATAGATGCACAATTAGTTGCTGAAAATATAGCAGGTCAACTAGAAAGAAGAATTTCATTTAGAAGAGCTATGAAACAATGTATGCAAAAATCTATGAAAGCAGGTGCTTTAGGTATTAAAACTGCAGTATCTGGAAGATTAGGTGGAGCTGACATGGCTAGAACTGAATTCTATAAAGAAGGTACAATACCACTACAGACTTTAAGAGCTGATATTGATTATGGATTTGCTGAAGCAGATACAACATATGGAAAAATCGGTGTTAAAGTTTGGATATATAAAGGTGAAGTTCTTCCAAGCAAGAAAGTGGAAGGAGGAGACAAATAATGCCATTAATGCCAAAAAGATCTAAATTTAGAAAAATGCAAAAAGGTAGAAATAGAGGAAAGGCAACTAGAGGAAATACAGTTTCAGAAGGAGAATATGGAATTCAAGCACTAGAGGCTGGATGGATTACAGGTAATCAAATAGAGGCAGCACGTATTGCTATGACTCGTTATATAAAAAGAGGTGGAAAAGTTTGGATAAAAGTTTTCCCTGATAAACCTATAACAGCAAAACCTATTGGTACTCGTATGGGTAAAGGTAAAGGTGCTCCAGAAGCATGGGTTGCAGTCGTAAAACCAGGTAGAGTTATGTTCGAAATAGCAGGTGTTCCTGAAGAAATAGCAAAAGAAGCCCTAAGGCTTGCAAAAAATAAATTATCTGTAAAAACAAAAATAATTGCAAGAGAAACTTTAAATGAGGTGGGTGATAATGATGAAGATAAATAAAATAAGAGAAATGTCTTCACCAGAGCTAGAAAAAGAACTAGGTGAACTAAAAGCAGAATTATTCAAATTAAAATTTAGTTTAGCTACAAATGGATTAGATAATCCTATGAAAATAAAAGAAGTAAAAAAAGATATAGCTAAAATAAACACAATATTAACAGAAAGAAAAATAGCTGATAGTAAAAAAGCATAATAGAAAGGAGAAATCTAAATGGAAGAAAGAAATCTTCGTAAAGTTATGATTGGTACTGTTACATCTAATAAAATGGATAAAACAGTAGTAGTTGCTGTTGAAACAAGTGTTAGTCATAAAATATATGGAAAAACTGTAAAAAGAACATATAAATTAAAAGCACATGATGAAGAAAATAGTTGTCAAATAGGAGACAAAGTAAAAGTAATGGAAACAAGACCACTTTCTAAAGATAAAAGATGGAGAGTAGTTGAAATTGTTGAAAAAGCAGTAATTAAATAAATAAAACCGATTAAGGAGGAAAATGAGCATGGTACAACAACAAACAATATTGAAAGTAGCAGATAATACTGGTGCTAAAGAAATTATGTGTATCAGATGTTTAGGTGGTTCTTTCAGAAAAACAGCAAACATAGGTGACATTATAGTTGCTTCTGTTAAAACAGCAACACCAGGTGGCGTTGTTAAAAAAGGAGAAGTTGTAAAAGCTGTTATAGTAAGAACAAAAAAAGGACTAAGAAGAGCAGATGGTTCATATATAAAATTTGATGAAAATGCAGCAGTAATTATAAAAGAAGACGGAAACCCAAAAGGTACTCGTATTTTTGGACCAGTTGCAAGAGAATTAAGAGATAAGGAGTATATGAAAATATTATCATTAGCTCCAGAAGTTCTTTAATCTGTTATCAAGGATATCAAAAATATTTGAGCTTTACAGATTAAAGATACAAAATATTTTACATTTTTGTATACATTAATCAATTATAAATTTAAAATTGATGTGTATAAGTGTAAAAATATAAAATAAAAAAGGAGGTAAGTCCTATTATGAAAATAAGAAAAGGTGATACTGTTCAAGTTTTATCTGGAAATGATAAAGGAAAAACAGGTGAAGTTTTAGAAGT
>CAZSMG010000065.1:0-7687 GCA_964608075.1 uncultured Clostridium sp.
TGATCAACATGCCCCATAACAACTACAACAGGAGGTCTTGTTTGTAATTGTTCCTCTTTGTCTTCTGAATCATCAAATAATATATCTTCTTCTGTAACAACTTCCTTTTTAATTGCAGTTATTCCAAATTCTTCTGCTATTAAAAATGCTGTATCAAAATCTATAGTATTATTTATTGTTGCCATTATTCCATAAGCTAATAATTTTTTAATAACTTCTGCTGTTGTCTTTTTTATTTCTGCTGCAAAATCTTTTACAGTTATTGTTTCTGGTATTGTAATCTCAGTCAATTGAAATATTTTTTGTTTTACTCTGTTTTCATCATTTTTAGTTGATTTCTTTTTACCTTTTTTTCCTCTTTGTGTTGTTAAATCATAGTAATCTAACATTCCACCTTCTTGATCATCAAACATGTTAGATAATCTATTTGCTTGTTTTAAACTTTTTAATTTACCTTCATTAATATTATAATTTTCACTACTTTTTCTTGATTTTTGATTTTTCTTTACATTTCTATTTTCATCAAATTTGTTATTATTCTTTTGTTTATCTATAGATTTATTATATTCTCTTACAGATTCTTTTTCAATGGTATCCATTGCCATGATGTCTTTAATATTTCTTTCTATACCTTTTTCATCAAGAGGTCTTTTTCCACCAAATCTTTGACTATTATTATTGTTTCTGTTATTAAAATTATTATTCCTATTGTAGTTTGAATTTTGATTTTTATTTTGATTATAACTATTATTTCTATTATTTTGATAATCTCTATTTTGACCACGATTATTTCTACTATCAAATTCTCTATTTGGTCTTCTATTTTCCTTTTGAACACCATCATTTTTAGGAGTTATCTTTTTTTCTACTTTTACTACTTTATCTGTTTGTTCTTCTTTTATTTCCTCTTTTACTTCTTCTTTTTTAGGCTCTTCTTTTTTTAGTCCGAAAAGTTCACTTACAGTCATTGGCTTTGATGGTTTATTTCTATAAACAATATTATAATCTGCATTTTGCTTTCTTTCTACAAATCCTACTGAATTTCTTTTTTCCTCTTTTTTTACTATTTGTTCTTGTTTTTTATTTACTTTTTCCTCATCAGTAATTATAACCTCTCTTCTTATAATTACTGGTGTATCATTTTTTTCTTTTTTTGTTTCTTTTGGTTTAGTTTCTTGTTTTTTTCTAAAACTTTTTTCTAATCTTTCTGCATCTATATCTTCTAATGTACTTAAATGACTTTTTGCATCTATGTTTAATTCTTTTGCCTTTTCTAATAATTCCTTACTGGTTAAGTTTAGTTTTTTTGCTAATTCATGTATTTTTATCTTACCCAATAATATCACCCCCATCATATATTTTCTTTATTTCTCTTGCTAAATTAATATCTTTTATACCTATTACAGCTTTATTTTCTTTTCCAATTGCTTTACTGATATTTTCAATTGTTTCAAAAATTATAATATTTATTTTATATTTTTCACATAAGCCAATGAATCTTGCTTTTGTTCTATCAGAACAATCATTTGCTACAACAACTAATTTTATTTTATTTTTTTCTACCATATCAATAGTACTATCTGTTCCAAAACAAATTTTACCCGCTCTTGTAGCTAGCCCCATTAACCCTAAAATTTTATTATTTATCAATAATTACACCTCTTAAATTTTCATACACATCTTCTGAAATTTTCATTTCAAAGGTTCTTTCTAATCTTTTACTCTTAATTGCTTTTTCTAAGCAATTAAGATCATCACAAATATATGCCCCTCTACCTTCTAATTTTCCTGATTTATCTATATTTATTTCATTACTTTTGTTTTTAACAATTCTTATTAAATCTATTTTATCTTTTTTTATATTACATCCTATACATGTTCTTTGTGGCATGCTTTTCAAAGAAATCACATCCTCTTATATTATACTTTCAATCTGTCCTATTTATGTATTATTCTTCCTCTTGTTCTACATTTTGTAACATTTCTCTAAATTGTGTCTCAGATTTTATATCTATTTTCCAATTTGTAAGTCTTGCTGCTAATCTTGCATTTTGACCAGATTTACCAATAGCTAGAGATAATTGATCATCTGGAACAATTACTTGTGCAAATTTTTCTTCTTCTCTTATATCTACTGCCATTATTTTCGCAGGAAGTAATGCCGCTGATATAAATATTGCTGGATCTGGATTCCATTCTATAACATCAATTTTTTCACCATTTAATTCATTTATAATATTTTGAATTCTAACACCTTTTTGTCCTACACAAGAACCAACTGGATCTATATTTTCATCTGGAGAATATACTGCAACTTTACTTCTATATCCGGGGTCACGTGAAACACTTTTTATTTCTATTAATCCTTCATATATTTCTGGTATTTCAAATTCTAATAATTTTCTTACAAAATCAGGATGGCTTCTTGAGACTATTACTTGTGGCGCACCTTTTTCTCCTCTTTCAACATCTAATACATATCCTTTTATTTTATCATTTACTTTATATTTTTCTGTTGGGATTTGTTCTTTTGTTGGCATTATTCCTTCAAGTTTTCCTAAATCCATAATAACAATGTTATTATCTGCTTTTTGTACTATTCCTGATACAATTTCACCTTTTCTATCATTAAATTCTGTATATATAATATTTCTTTCTGCTTCTCTTAACTTTTGTATAATTACTTGTTTTGCTGTTTGTGCTGCTATTCTTCCAAAGTCTTTTGGAACAATTTCAATTTCTACTTGATCACCCTTTTTTAAAGTTTTATTTATTTTTTTAGCATCTTCCACGCTTATTTCTAAAGTTCCATCTGTTACATCTTTTACTACATCTTTAACAGAATAAACATGTGTCGCACCAGTTTCTTTATCCATTACTACCTTTACATTTTCTAAAGAATCAAAATTCCTTTTATACGCTGTAACTAATGCCATCTCTATTGATTCTAATAAATACTCTTTTTCAATTCCTTTTTCTTTTTCTAATTCTTCTAAAGCTTTTATTAATTCTTTATTATCAATTGCTTTCATTTTTTTAATTCCTCCTTCTAATTCCATTTATATATTTTTTTAATTAGTGCAATGTTTTTTCTTAGTATAGAAACTTCTATATTATTTTCTATTACTATCTCTTCTTCAGTAAAATCTTTTAAAATACCAACATAATTTTTATTTCCATTTTCATCTTTTTTAAATAAACTTATTTCTATTTCTTCGCCTATATTTTGCTTTAAGTGTATATCTTTTCTTAAAACTCTTTCAATTCCTGGAGAAGATACTTCTAAGAAATATTGTTCTTTAATATAGTCAGCTGTATCTAGTAAATCATTAATTTCATTATTTACTTTTTCACAATCAATTAAATCTATTCCTGCCTCTTTATCAATAAAAATTCTTAGGAAATAATTTTTGCCTTCTTTTGAATATTCTACATCATAAAGATCATATCCCAAACTTTCAATTTTCTCTTTTATTAAGTCTTCGACTCTTTCTTCAATGCTTGCCATATATTCCTCCCTCTTTATAAAACTTAAGAGTGGGATTTGTTCCCACTCTTCTAGTATTATTTATGCTTTAAGTATTATACCCATTTTTTAGCTTAATTGCAAGCCTTTTTTGAAATTTTATTATTTTTTTAATTTAAAATTATATTTAGATATTTTTTCAAGTATACATTTTTTCCAATTTTTGATTTAATTATTTGTATTTTTTTGTGCAAAATATATACGAATAAATATATATAAAGGTGATTTAATTGAATCAAATACTATTTATAAATAAAAATAATTATTTGAATGAAAACATTAAAATTAAGAAAAATCTATTTACAATTCAATTAGTAATTTCAATTGTTTTAATTATTATAACTATTATTATATACTTTTTTTATTTATATACTATAAACAAAAAAGAAACAATATCTTCTAAGCTTACTAATAATTACAATATATCTAAATTATATAACAATGAAAATCATTCTTCTATTAACACATATATAAATAATGGTATAGAATATTCTGTAATAGGTTTAATTGAGATTCCAAAAATTAATTTATATTATCCAATATTATCAGATATTAATGATGATTTACTTAAAATATCCCCATGTAAATTTTATGGTCCAAATCCTAATGAGCTTGGTAATTTATGTATTGCTGGACATAATTATGATAATTATAAATTTTTTAGTAAAATAAATTCTTTAATAAATAATGATGAAATAAAAATTTATGATATAAAGCGGAAATAGTATTTCATATTTTGTAACAGATAATTTTGAAGTTACAGAAGATCAACTAAGCAAAGTAATAAAATCGGATAATAATATAAAAGAAATAACTTTAGTAACTTGTAATAACTCAAATTCAAACAGAATTATAATAAAAGCAAAAAGCGAAAGTTATTAATAACTTTCGCTAAGTTTATTATATATTATATATTTTTATAATCTCTAACTTTTTTGTATGCATATATTCCAGATATTGCTAAAACTACAATTAAAGCTATAGTTGTTCCTGATTCTCCAATACCTGTTGATGGTAAATTTGTATTTGTGTTTACATTTGTATTATTATATGAAGAACTAGTTGTATTATTTAAAAATGTATTTGTATTATTAGATGTATTTACATTTTCATCTAATGCTACATTGTCATCAACTGCATTATTTGTGTTTTCTTCTGTATTTGTATTATTTCCTAAAGTATTTGTTAAATCTACAAATCCGTCATCATCTGCAGCAAATACATTTGTTGTTACAAAAACTAGGCATAAACTTACTACCATTACTAAAAATATCTTCATTAATTTTGAATTCTTCATCTTTTTTCTCCTCACTATTTGATATATATTTATTATTTATATTTGTATAACTTTTTATACTATAAATATATATAAAATTTCCTTCGTTTTTATTTCGATAATATTTTACACTTAATATTTTTTGTTGTCAACATATTTTTTAAAAAAATATATTACATTTTTGTTACAATTTTTATTTATTATATACTATCTATTAATACATGTTATAAAATTACTACTAATGACTAACTAAACAAGGGCGAAAACTGCTGTAAGTAAAAGCTTGACCTGTGACGAAGCTGAATGCAAACACGCCTACGTAGCTACCATTGTAAGCACCACCACCACGTACATACACTGGGTAGCCAGAATGTGGAAAGTAAGAGAAACTAGAGTCCCAACTTCCAATATTACTATCGCCAGAACTAGAAGTTTCATATACTGCATCTCCATATTTTCCACTATTTGCATTATAATTTGTGTTTTTATTTCTTGAATCTTCAGTTCCAGCATACCAATTAAAATATCTATTTGGATATGTGCTTGAATTACTAAAATCATAAAAATTATTTTTTTCTGTATTATCACCATTTGATTTATAGCTACTTAATATTCCTGCTACATAATCCCATGCTCCTCCTGCCATATCATATACTCCATACACATTTCCTGTTGTAGATGCATTTCCTCCACCTAATTCATTATATTTACGTGTTTTAGTTATATCTGTAGCCGTATAAGCTTTATCTTTTCCATCTGTTTCATTACTACATAATCCTGTTATTGGTGAATAATTTGTTGCATTATTATAATATGGGTTATTCCATACTTCACCATTTTTTCCATATACACTCATACTTAAATATGCTATTGCTCCCCATTCTGTATTTTTCATCATATGTGAATCTAATTTTGTATTTTTTGTATTATTTGTTGAACATAAGGAATTATTTGGTTCTACTAAATTTTGGCATACTTTAAATATATCATTTACTTTTATTCCCCTCCAACTTGTTACATTTGGTTTTACTCTTACTTTTAAGTCTGTATCAGCATCTGATCCACCATCAATTGCTAGTTGCTCTATTGTTGGGTTTTCTACTACGTTTGATGCATTACTACTTGCTTCAAATTTTGCTACCCATATTCCTGTTAAGTTTCCAAATCCTCCATTTCCTTCATTTGTAAATGCTGGATGTACTACCCATGTTCCTGGTGTAGGTGTCGTATTTGTTATTTCTTCTGTTTCTCCTATTGGGATATTACTTGTTCCTTGTAAAAATTTTACTTCTATTGTTTCTGCTGTTGGTGTACCTGTTGTATATTTTGTTGGTACTTTATAGGCATATCTTGGTATCCATACCCAATAGCATTCATTTTCTCCTCCATTTGTAATAATATTTGCCCATTTTTTCTCAGTATAATTAGACCATCCTGTTGGGGGCTCTTTATCTATTGTATTTGTTTGATTTAATTCATTTCTTTGATATGGTGCTACTTCTCCCCATGTTACGTAATGTGTGTTTTCTACATTAAATCCACTTATATCTGGTGAATTTGCTCCTCTAATTGTTTCTGCTAATACATATGGTTTTAATATTACTTTTACGCTAGCAATACTTTGGTTGTTTTTTGCATCTGTTATTTTTATATTATATTCACCAAAAGTTGGAACTTCAAAAGTATAATTTTTAGCAATTGTATCTTGTGCAATTGTTGTCCAAAATTCATCTGTTGATAATTTATATTGAATAGTCCCTTTTTCAACATATGGTGCATTATATTTTATATTAGATATAATTATTTGCTTGTCTTTAGAAATAACTTCAAATTCAACATCACCTGAATTTTGTATTTTTTCCTCTACATTATATAAGTTATCTGGTAGTTGCTCTAACATATAATATGTTTTTCCTTGATAATCTACACCTATACTACTTATTATAGTTTTAGTATTAGCATTTATATATAAATCAGTTGATATTTCTTGTGAAGATAAGTCCTTTATTTGTGCTTTTGTAAAAAACTTAAAATTAACTATATCTAATGTTATTTGTATATTATCATTATTAAGTTCATTTTGTACTTTATTCAAAAAAAGTTTTTGCTGATCTGTTAAAGTATCACTATCTGTCTTTCTATATTTTTCAAGTTCATCATTTGAATTAAGTTGTAACCTCATTATCTTCATTTCAGCCTTAAATGTCATTAATCTACTTTCTTCAACTGCCTCTATTCCTGTTATTGTTGCAATTGTACCTAGAATCATTAATATTATTATAGTTATTACTAATGCAACTAAGGTTATACCTGAATCTGATTTTTTCATATTATTCCTCCAAATCTATAAACATATTATATATAACCTAACAATTTATTTCAACATTTTTTAATTGTGTAATAAAAATGTAATATTTTTATTATATCCAAAACATAAAAAAAAGCATATCAAATGATTGATATGCCTATATCTTTATAGATGTAATACTCTTGATTTAATTTCTTTTGTTTTACCAACATTCCAGAAATTTTCTCCTAAGTATCCACATGTTCTTCTTGTTACATTCATCTTACTATGATCTTTATTTCCACATTGTGGACATTCCCACTCATTATCATCATTTATTTTTATTTCTCCATCATATCCACACACATGGCAATAATCTGATTTTGTATTAAATTCAGCATATTGAATATTATCATATATGAATTTAACAACTTCTTCAAGAGCGTCTAAGTTATTTTTCATATTTGGAACTTCTACATAAGATATGGCTCCACCTTGTGACATTGCTTGGAATTCACTTTCAAATTTTAGTTTAGAGAATGCATCAATTTTTTCTCTAACATCAACATGATATGAATTTGTATAATATCCTTTATCT
>CAZSMG010000066.1:0-7546 GCA_964608075.1 uncultured Clostridium sp.
GCCTTTTAGGCGTTATGAGTAAAATACCCCCAGCTAAGCTGGGGGATTTTTATTATTATAAAAAATAATAAATTTTATTTTATATTAATAGACTTTAATATAAAAATATGGTAATATATTTGTGTAAATAAGAGATAATAACATTAAAAGATTGGAGATAGATAAAATGAGTGAAAAATACTATATAACAACACCTATATATTATCCAATTGGAAAATATCATATTGGTACTGCATATACAACAGTACTTGCGGATACATTAAAAAGATATAGAATTTTAAGAGGATATGATACATACCTATTAACTGGAGCAGATGAGCATGGACAAAAAATACAACAAAAAGCAGAAGAACAAGGAAAGACACCTCAAGAGTATGTAGATAATATGGCTAAGATGGCAAAAGAACTATGGAAGACAATGGATATAAATTATAATGACTTTATTCGCACTACAGATGAAAGACATGTTAAAGTAGTACAAAAAATATTTGATAAATTTATGGAATCAGGTGATATATATAAAGGACAATATGAAGGGTTATATTGTGTGCCTTGTGAAACTTTCTTTACAGAAACTCAATTGATAGATAGAAAATGCCCTGATTGTGGTAGAGAAGTTGTGCCAGCGAAAGAAGAAGCATATTTCTTTAAGATGAGTAAATATGTTGATAGGCTTTTAAAATATTATGAAGAAAATCCTGATTTTATAAAACCTATATATAGAAAAACAGAAATGATAAATAACTTTATAAAGCCAGGATTAGAAGACTTGTGTGTAAGCCGTACTTCTTTTGACTGGGGGATTAAAGTTTTAAAAGATCCAAAACATGTTGTATATGTTTGGTTAGATGCTTTAACGAACTATATTACAGCACTTGGATATATGTCAGATGATGATAAACTATTTAAAAAATACTGGCCTGCAGACTTGCAAATAGTTGGAAAAGATATTGCAAGGTTTCATTTAATATATTGGCCAATATTCTTAATGGCATTAGATTTACCACTTCCAAAGCAGATTTTGGTTCATAATTGGATTACAATGAAAGATGGGAAAATGAGTAAATCAAAAGGTAATGTCGTATATCCAGAATTACTAATAGATAGATATGGATTAGATGCAACAAAATACTTTTTACTAAGAGAAATGCCTACTTCAACAGATGGAATATTCTCACCAGAGTCATTTGTTGAAAGATTTAATTTTGATTTATGTAATGACTTGGGTAATTTATTAAATAGAACAATATCTATGGTAAACAAATATTTTGAGGGGTTAGTTCCAAAATATAATGGAATAATAAATGATGTTGATAAACATATAGAAGAATGTTGGGAAAACCAAATTAAAAAAGTAGAAGATGATATCGAAAATTTAGAAATTTCAAATGCTCTTCAAGAAATATGGGTATTAATATCTAGGACAAATAAATATATAGATGAAACATCACCTTGGGCACAGGCAAAAGAAGAATCAAAAGAAAAATTAGAATCTACAATATATCACTTAATAGAATCTTTAAGAAAAATAGCAATTTTATTAAAACCATTTATGAGTGATACAGCAGATAATATCCTAAAGCAAATTGGTATACAAAATGACGAATTAAAAACTTGGGATAGTTTAAAAAAACACAATTTAATAGATAATATAATTGTAACTCCAAAAGGTGAACCTTTATTTATGAGATTAGATGCTCAAGAAGAAATTGAATATATAAAAAGTGGAATGAAGAAATAGTATTAATCGGGTGAAAAAAATGGATCTAATATATATAAAAAGGAAATATAGAAATAGGGCTATATTAATGATATCAATATTTATATTAGTAACAATACTAGTTATTTTAGTATTTATAAATTATATTACTAAAGTAACTAGTATAAACCAATGCTATATGGAGTATGAGACACAGATTTCTACTATTCAAAGCTTTGTTAAACCTAAAGTAGAAAAAGATAATACGATAAAAGTTATAGCAGAAAGAAAAGATGAAGAACTTCCAAACCTTACGGAAAAGGGACTAGAAAATATTTATAATATATATAAATCAGAGAAAAAACGAGTATTTTTAACATTTGATGATGGACCATCAAAGATAGTTACAATTCCTATATTAGATTTATTAAAACAAGAAAATATAAAAGCAACATTTTTTGTATTAGGAAGTAGAGTTGAGTTATATCCAAGCATAGTAAAAAGAGCATATTATGAAGGACATTTCATTGCAAATCATGGATATTCGCATGAATATTCTAGAATTTATTCATATCCACAATCAGTATTAGATGAATATAATAAAACTAATAATGCTATAAGAAAAGCAATTGGAAAAAAAGAATATAATTCACATCTTTTTAGATTTCCAGGAGGTTCTACTGGAGGAAAATACAAAGATATAAAAAAAGCGGCTATAAATAAATTGCAAGAAAATAATATAGCATATGTTGATTGGAATGCACTGACAGGTGACTCTGAAGGAGGAAAAAGGACACCAGAACAATTAATAATGCAATTACAAGAAACAGCAGGACAAAAAAATAGTATAGTTGTACTAATGCATGATGCAGGAAATAAACAAACTACATATGAAGCTCTACCACAAGTTATATCATTTTTTAGAGAAAATGGTTATGAGTTTAAGAATTTTTATGAAATAATAAAATAAATGTACAAAGGAGAGAAATATTTTGAAGAATGGTACAAATGTAGAAGAAAAAGACATAAAACAGAAATTAGAATATTTACAATTAGATTTAAATAATATACCAAGTAAATTAAAAGAGTTTGAACCATTAGATTTTAGACTTTCTAAATCATATGACGAGAAAAATTTTAAGCAGTATAGATATATACAAATTAAAGATATTCAAATTCTATTATCACCTACAAATAGACTAAATGACTTAGATGAAAAATACAAAAAGGCATCACCGCTTTATTCATATTTAGTACCTGAAAATGAAGAAGATATATTAAAACATACTACATTTTTAAATATGCTAAAAAACTTAAATGCAAATGATATTGAGAAAATAGAAGAAGAACAAAATAGATTAAATAAATTAATTCCTTTTAAAGTAAAATATCAAGGGAATTATTTATGGCAGATATATTATTCACAAAATACTGATAAGTATTTTATGATAGTACCCACAGAAGATTCGAATTGTTGTGCATTTTTCTATTTATTAAAAAAACAATTAAAGAAAAGAATAGCAGGAAAGATTTTTGTTCCAATAAGTAATGTAGAATATTCAAATAGGTATTTAAAAAAGTCACAATTCGAAGATATTGAAAACTATTTATGGTTATTTACAAAAGACTGGCCTCTTATTTATGAAGTGTATGATAAAGATGATAATTTAAGTATTCAAATAGTTGGAGAAACAGAAGTATATGGAAAAATAAAAACTTCATATAAGATAAAATTAAATAATCAAGAAGAAGCAACTAAATTTTATAAGTTATTAAAAGCATTATTTATTCTTCAAACAGAGCTTCCACATTATTACAATTTCAAAACTAATATAGATAAATATGGAAGCTTAGAGTTTTTTTATAATAATTATAAAATGGAATATGATGAATTATCAAAATTTATTAGAGATCAATATGTAGAACTAGCTCAAAAACAAGAAAAAGCAGATATAGAAAAAGATAGATTAAAAGATAAATTAGAAAATATTAAAAAAGAATCTATTGATTTAGAGGTTGAATATTTGGATAAAGAAAAACAAATTTCAACATTTCTTGAATGTAAAAAGACTTTTTTTGGTAAAGTAAGATATTTCTTTAAATATAGTAAAAAGACAAAAGGTAAACATTTTGAAGAAAAAGAGAAAAATAAAAAAATTGAAGAAATTAAACAAAAACAAGAAAAACAACAATATGAGCTTAAAAACTTTTATACATTAGAAGAATTGATACAGGAATATAAGAAGTTTTCTGATAAAGAAAATGAAATTACAAATTTAGGCATGGATATAAATGCATTAAAATTAAAAAATAAAAATTTAAATAAGAAAATTGAAAATGCAGCTATGTATATAAATGAAATAGATAAGCATAAGAAAAGTATTTTTGAATTTTGGAAATATAGTAACAAAGATCAAGTGGGTGCTCTAGCAGAGGGAGAAACAGAAGAAGTCAATATAGAAAAGAAAATTTCTAAAGTATTTGACTATGAAGAGGATTTAGAAAATTTAGGTATATCATATGACAAAAGATATAGAAAAGAATTATCACAAGATGAATTAGATAGTATATATATTACAACTACTGATGTATTAGGTATTTTAAATAAAGTAAAGTCAAATAATATAAAGCCAAAAGATATCCAAATGAGTTTAAAACAATTACAAGAAGAGGAATTAGACCAAAAAACTCCTTTAGATGAAGATGTAGATATCTTTGGCGGTATTTTAGATGATAGTAGAAAATTAAAAACATTAGGAAATAAAAAACATAGAGAAATACCAAAAGATAAATTTAATATTTTAGATATAGATAAAACAACAAAACAATTAGGATATAAACTTTCTTTAGAAAGAATAGTAGAAAATGTTAAGAATATATTAGATAAAATACAAATTGATGATGATATTTGTGTGTATAAGATATTAACTAAAGAAGAATTAGATATGAATTCTTTTGCAATTTTTGATATAAATCCTGAATCACAAATTAAGATGATTTCTAATATAAGTTCTAATAAGTATTATTTATATAAATTAAATTTAAGTAAAGGTACAAAGGCAATGTTACTTACAAATGTAGTATATTATAATAACAAAAATAGAACGCTACCAGAAGGAATAGATTTAGGAAGTAAAGTACTAGTTGATTTATCTAAAATAGAAATCAAGAAAAAAGATGTAACATCATTTAAAGTAGTTTGTTTTGAAGATGATAAAGATGATTTATCAAAATATGATGTAAAAGATATAAGTGTAATTGAATATGATGTAAATTAGTAGCTAAAATAAACCTTCTAACATATAATATAAAAAATTATGTTAGGAGGGTTTTTAATGAAGAAAAAAATTTATAGTATTATAGCATTATTTGGATGTTTTTTATTTGTAATGTCTATTATGTTTAATACTAAAGTTTTAGCATTAACAAAAGAATCAGATGTAAGATATGAGGGGATAGATGTAAGTCAGTGGCAAGGATACATAGATTATAGTAGAGTTAAACAAGCAGGAATAGAAGTAGTATATATAAAATCTAGTGAAGGTAGAGATTTTAAAGATCCATATTTTGAAACGAATTATGAAAATGCTAAAAGAAATGGACTTAAAATAGGATTTTATCATTTTGTAAGAGCAACAAATAGGGTAGAAGCAGAAGAAGAGGCAAGATTTTTTGCATCAATGATAGCTGGCAAAGAAGTTGATTGCAAGCTTGCAATGGACTTTGAAGTGTTTGATGGAATTTCACGTGAAGAAATTAATATTGTATCAAGAGCATTTTTAGAAGAAACCAAAAGACTTACAGGAAAAGATTTAGTTATATATAGTGATTTATCAAATGCAGAAAGAACATTTGATAGGAGCTTAGCTGATAAATATCCATTATGGCTTGCATATTATGGAGATTATGAGCAGCTACGAAATGTTAATGCTAATTGGGAAACTTTTATAGGAGTTCAATATACAGATAGAGGAAGAATAAATGGTATTGGCGATTTGGTAGATAGAGATAGATATGCTAAAGAAATATTTTTAGATGATAAAACTAAACTACCTGAAGTAGAAAATCCAAAAACAAATTCAAATGATACAAATACAATAATGTATACTGTAAGAAGTGGAAATACTTTATGGGAAATTGCAAGAAGATATAAGACTTCGATAAATGAAATTGTAAAATTAAATAATATAGAAAATCCAAATTTAATATATGTTGGTGAAAGATTAAGAATAATTACAAACACTACTTATGATGAAAAGGGAGAGACAAATCATAGATTATATATAGTAAAAAGAGGAGATACTTTGTCAAAATTAGCAAGAAGGTATAAAACTACAGTATCACATATAGTAGAACTAAATAATATAAAAAATCCAAATTTAATATATGTTGGTGAAAGATTAAGAATATAGAAAATAAATAATTTAATATAATAAGACTTTATTGTTAAATAAAATGTTTAACAATAAGGTTTTATTTTAAAATTTTTCTAGACAATAAAAAGAAAATGTGCTAATATATAAATTGTTATAAAAATATGCCGATGTTAAGTTAGCTGTGCGAAACGAAGTAAGCTACAGATAACTTATAAATTTGTATATGCCGATGTGGCGGAATTGGTAGACGCACACGACTCAAAATCGTGCGGGAAACCATGTGGGTTCGAATCCCACCATCGGTACCAACGCACTTTAAATAATGTATATTAAGCAAATTAATAAATATTCTTTTTAATTTAGCCACTTTTTAGCCACTCAAAAAATAATGAAAATTATTTTAGAGATAAAAACGAATAAAAATGTACAAAAACATTTGTACATTTTTATGTTAGTATATAATTTAATTCTCTAGCATTTGTTTCATAAGTATTTCAAATCTTCTTTTAGCTTGTTTATCAATTTTTACAATATGTTTTCTTAAAGTCTTGTTCATAAACATTATTATATATTTTGCTTTTTTATGATTTTTCAAATATTCTAATCTTAAATGACCATATTTTCCAATAATATAATCATTTTCATAATTTTCTTTTTCTAAATATAAGTCAGTAACAAAATAATCTCCTTCTTTTTAAGTTTCTCTACCATAACTAAAACCTCCTAAAATTTAATTTTGCTACTTTTAGAACTATAATTTTATATCTGTTAAAGCTGTCTATAAATACAAATTTTAAAAAGTGTACTTAACTTATTCTTACTGGGTTAGGACTTGTGTCAAAGTCAAAGTCTTGCACTACGAAGACATTTAAATAAATATTCTTAAAACTACAAAAGCAAATTGTACTATATTTATAAAATAAAAAGAAAAACCTATTGACTTTTACAAACAATTGTTCTATAATGCTAAGAAAAATAAATAATTAATTATGAAACGGAGATGATGCTATTGAAGGAAATAGATAAAAATAATAAATCATTTGAAGATATTAAACATATTGATAAAAATGGCATTGAATTTTGGTATGCAAGAGAACTTATGACTATTTTAGAATATAATAAGTGGGAGAATTTTCAAAAAGTAATAAATAAAGCTAAAAATGCTTGTGAAAATAGTGGTATTACTATGATTGATCATTTTCCTGACATCAGGAAAACGATACAAATGCCTAAAGGAGCAGAAAAAACAATTTTAGATTATAAATTAACTCGTTATGCTTGTTATTTAATAGCACAAAATGGAGACTCTAGAAAAAAGGTCATAGCTCTTGCACAAACATACTTTGCAGTTCAAACTAGAAAACAAGAAATTAGCGAAAAGGAATATAGTGAATTAACAGAAGATGAAAAAAGATTTTATCAAAGAAATTTAACAAGAAAAGGAAATTACTCACTTAATCAAACTGCTAAA
>CAZSMG010000067.1:0-7012 GCA_964608075.1 uncultured Clostridium sp.
GTTAGAAAAACAAGTGTTATACAAAATAAAACAGCAGACAATTTATATGCGGTACCTTTAATGCTTGAAGAAGAGGGACTAGCAAGAGAAGCATGTAATCATTTAAAACTAGATAAATATGTACCAGATAATGTAAAATGGGAAGAAATGATAGAAAACATTAGAAAAATTGGAGATGAAAAAGTTAAAATTGCAATTGTAGGAAAATATATACAATTAGAAGATTCATATATATCAGTAATAGAAAGTTTAAGACATGCAGGATTTGCAAATGGGGTTAAGGTAGATATAGAATTAATAGATTCAGAAACTATAAATAAAGATAATGTAAAAGATAAATTAAAAGGATTGCAAGGAATTGTTGTTCCAGGTGGATTTGGAAATAGAGGAATAGAAGGTAAAATTGAGACAATTAAGTATGCAAGAGAAAATAATATACCATTTTTAGGAATATGTTTAGGTATGCAAATGGCAGTTGTTGAATATGCTAGAAATGTACTTGGTTTATCTGATAGTAATTCAGCAGAATTTAGTGATACTACTTCAAATCCAGTTATACATATAATGGAAAATCAAAAAGGAATAGATAAAAAAGGTGGAACAATGAGACTTGGAAGTTATCCTTGTAAAATAAAAGAAGGAACTTTAGCAAGTAAATTATATAAAGAAGAAGTAATAGATGAAAGACATAGACATAGATTTGAATATAATAATGATTATAAAGAACGATTAGAAAAATCTGGATTAATATGTTCAGGAACATCACCAGATGGAAGTTTAGTAGAAATTGTAGAACTTAAAAATCATCCATATTTTATAGCAGGACAATTCCATCCAGAATTTAAATCTAGACCTAATAAACCAGCTCCTCTATTTGTAGGATTAGTAGAAGCAGCTAAAAAAATAAAATAAAGGGAGAATATTATGAAAAGTTTTTTGAAAAATTCAGTAAAGGTTTTACTTATACTTTTAGCAACATGTATGGTTTTATCAAGACCAATAAGTGCAGATGTAGGATTTCACTCAAGTTATAGTGGAGGCTCATCACATAGTTCTTCATCACATAGTTCTAGTTCTTCAAGGAGATCATCAAGTTCATCATCAAGTTCTTCTGGAAGCGGATCTTCAAGTATTGGTGCAGGAATAGTAACTCTTATATTTATAATTGCTGTATATTATATTATGATAAATGCTAAAAAGAAGTTAAAAATACAAATACCAACAGATATAATTACAACATCTGATAATACATCAAGTGTAGAAGCAAAAATAAGAGAGACAGATCCAAACTTCTCAGCAGAAAACTTTATGTCATTTGCAAAAGAAGTATTTGTTAAATTACAAACAGCATGGATGGATAGAAAATGGGAAGAAATTAGACCATTTGAAAGTAATGAATTATTTGAGCAACATAGACAGCAATTACAATATTTAATAGATAAAAATCAAATAAATATGATGGAAAGAATATGTGTAAGACATACACACTTAAATAGCTTTAGACAAGACGGAGACAAAGAAATAATACAAATGACTCTTAAATCCGCAATGAAAGACTATACAATAGACGCAGATACTAAAAAAGTAGTACAAGGAAATCCAAATGAAGATGTATATATGGTATATACATTAACATTTATGAGAAAAGTAGGAGTGAAAACAAAAGAAGGTACAGACCAAAAATCTACAACAAATTGTCCAAATTGTGGAGCACCAACAAAGATTACAAGTTCAGGAAAATGTGAATATTGTGGAAGCATAATAACAACAGGTGAACATGGTTGGGTACTTTCTGGACTAGAAGGAAGACGTGGAATGTAATGAAAAATATGAAAAAGTTTATTAAAAACTTAACAAAAGTATTAATGTTACTTATAGCAATCTGTTTTGTTTTATCAAGACCCATAAATGCAGATGTTGGCTTCCATTCAAGTTATAGTGGTGGCTCAAGTAGTTCATCATATAGTTCGTCATCAAGTTCTTCAAGTTCATCATCAAGTTCATCATCAAGTTCTTCTGGAGGTGGATCTGTGAGTATTGGAGGAACGGCAATACTAGCAACTATTATAATAGCAATATATATATATTTAGCAATAAAAACTAAAAAGGAATTAAAACTAAAAATACGTACAAATATAATAACGACTCCTGACAATACAAATAATGTAGAAGCAAAAATAAGAGAAACAGATCCAAACTTCTCAGCAGAAAACTTTATGTCATTTGCAAAAGAAGTATTTGTTAAATTACAAACAGCATGGATGGATAGAAAATGGGAAGAAATTAGACCATTTGAAAGTAATGAATTATTTGAGCAACATAGACAGCAATTACAATATTTAATAGATAAAAATCAAATAAATATGATGGAAAGAATATGTGTAAGACATACACACTTAAATAGCTTTAGACAAGACGGAGACAAAGAAATAATACAAATGACTCTTAAATCCGCAATGAAAGACTATACAATAGACGCAGATACTAAAAAAGTAGTACAAGGAAATCCAAATGAAGATGTATATATGGTATATACATTAACATTTATGAGAAAAGTAGGAGTGAAAACAAAAGAAGGTACAGACCAAAAATCTACAACAAATTGTCCAAATTGTGGAGCACCAACAAAGATTACAAGTTCAGGAAAATGTGAATATTGTGGAAGCATAATAACAACAGGTGAACATGGTTGGGTACTTTCTGGACTAGAAGGAAGACGTGGAATGTAATATGAGTTTTTTATTAGGATTTTTAGGAACATTAATTGGGATTATAGTTGCAGTAGCCATAGTTATATTTTGCATATTTTTAGGAATAAGTAAAATGGTAGGTGTAAATAATTTAAAGACACTTATGACTGCTGCTAGAAATGCTAAAAATATAGAACAAGAAGAATATTCAAGACAAAAAAATATAAGTGGTATGACAAAATTATTGGAGCCAGAAATAATAAAAGATTTTCCAGACTTTAATAAATCTTTATTATATGGTATAATAGAAAAGAATTTAATGAAAATCTTTAGTTCTATAGAAAACAAATCTATTTTGGAAATAGAAAATGATAAAGATATGATATTAATGTTTTCTACATTAGAAAATTATATAGAAGATATAAAGACAAGAAATGTAGATATTAAATATGATGATGTAGTATTTCATGAACATGCAATAAAAAATTATGAAAAAACTAAAGGTATGGCAACTATTACTACATCAACAACAATTGAATATTATTATAGTAATTCAGAAAATAAAAATAATGAAGAATATAGTAATATTAAAAAACAAACTAGATATACATGTAAATTTGTATATATATATGATGAAGAAAAATTGGGAAAGAATAAAAAGTTATTTTCAATACATTGCCCAAATTGTGGAGCACCATTAACACAATTTGGAAATGATATTGAATGTGAATATTGTTCTTCTCACATAGAATCCATAAATTTTAAACTATGGATAATGTCATCATATAAAGAAGATTATAAATAAATGGAGGTATTTATATGGGATTAATTAAAGCAGCAGTAGGTGCTATAGGAAGCACACTACATGATCAATGGAAAGAAGCAATAAGATGTGAAAACATGACAAATGATGTATTAATGGTAAAAAAATCAACACCAAATGGAGTTATTTCAAATAAAAGTACTATAATTGTTGGACCAGGACAATGTGCTATTATATATGATAATGGTAGAGTTATAGATGCAACAGCAGAAGAGGGTATATATACATTTGATGATTCATCAACACCATCATTTTTTGCAGGACAATTTGGAGATGTATTTAAAGAAATGTGGCAAAGATTTACTTATAATGGTGCAACAGCTAAACAACAAGCAGTATTTTTCTTTAATATAAAAGAAATAATAGATAACAAATTTGGAACACCAGCACCTGTACCATTTCAAGATTGGTCACATCCAATACCAAATCAAATGACAGGTACAATTACACCATTAAGAGTAGAAGTTAAATGTTTTGGTAAATATACATTTAAAATTTCAAATCCAGCAGTATTTATGAACGAAATTGCAGGAACAGCAGATATATATAGAAAACAAGATTTAGTAGAGCAAATGAGAGCAGAGGTAATTAGCTCATTCCAAAATGTGTTAAATGAATTAGGAAATTCAGAACATAAAGTTCCAGTTTTAGAACTACCTAGTCAAACAGATGAAATTAAAGAAATGATGGATGAAAAAGTATTTGATGAACCAATTAGAAGAAGAGGAATTTCGTTAGTTGGATTTGCTGTAGAATCTGTAACTTTAGACGAAGAATCAGAAAAGAAGATAGACGATTACGAATTAAGTTCAAATGCAAATATGCAACAAGGAAGACTTGTAGGTAGTTATGCAGATGCAGTTAAAGATGCTGCAAATAATTCAAATGGTGCAGCAAATGGATTTATGGGAATTGGTATGATGAACATGGCTTCAGGTGGAGTTATGGGAGGAGTAACACAAGGACCATGGCAAAATAATAATGCAAATCAATCTCAACCTGCAGGGCAATCAGTGGTATCAGAAGAAGGAAAAAAAGCTAAATTTTGTCAAGAATGTGGAGCAAAAGTAGAAGAAGGAGCAAAATTCTGCTCAGAATGTGGAAAGAAATTGTAAAAATAAATATAAAAAATAGTAGAGTTTATATAAAATAATTCTACTATTTTTTATATTTATTTTTCTTTTTCATTTTCTTTATTTAAAATTTTGCTGATTTGAATAGGCTTTATTTCTGAAAATGGAGTAATAAAGTCTTCTACAAATTGTTTATATTCAGGACATTCTCCAGAAATTTCATTTCCATGATATAGAACCAATTCTTCTTTTCCATCTTTATCTTTTCTTGTTACAAAAGTTGGAGTTTTGTCTGCACTTTCCAATCGTTTAAAATAATTTAAGTCTCTATCTTCATCTATCCCAGTTCCTTTAGTTATGCTTGTACCTGTTAAATCAATCAAAGTATAAAGTCTATAATCTTGCCCACTTTTTTGATGTTTTGTTACAATACAAGCCTCATATCCATTGTCTGTTAGTTTTAAAATATTTCCTATGTAATTTCCTTTAAAATCTTTTAATCTGTCATTATTTTCATTAGACAAATATCTAGCTAACCAAGAATAATACTGAGCTTTAAACTTAATAGGTGAGAATCCTAATCTCTCTTGTTCATCAAAAGATAAATCTCCAATTTCTATAGCTTTCTCAATTGAAACTTCTATGCCCGTTTTCTCTTTAAACCATTTTACATGTTGCTGGAAACTATCCATAGCTTCTTGATATTCAAATAAATCTTCTTCTAGAGTCATGCATTCACATGGAATTAATGTTCCACCACGTTTGCTGCGTTCTGTTTCATCAACTACACATGATGCCACATATCTTTTTAATTTTGGAGTTTTTTCATCTTTTTCAAATTGTGTAATTGATTGAAAAAATACATCTTCTCTAGTTTCTAAATCCTTTTCAAGTACAGAACAACCTACTACTTTACCCTCTCTTTGACATATTTCAACCTTTTTAGTTCCCTCTTCACTATTTTTTTGAAATTCAAAAAAATCATCTTTAATAACTTTGCCATCTCTCATATTGTTATAAGTTGTATGCATTATTTTTTCAGTTTCATCAGGACTTTCATAAAAACTTGTTTTTTTATTAATATCTCCAGAAGGCGTTAGTGAAAGAGAAACATAACCGACTTGAGTTTTATCACTATTAAATATTCTTATATCGTGTTCCGTTCTTTCTTTGTTTGTGTAGTTATTAGATTTTTCAAAAATTGGTGTAAGTTTTTCATCACTAATTATTTGTATATCAATTGGCATTGATACTTGCTCTGCTGGCAAATATTCTATATATTCACCTAAACCATATTTCTCTAATTCTTCTAGAGTTTTTACTTTTTTATAAAATGCAATCATTTTACCTTTATGGTTTGTAGAACTCTTTTTACTTAAATCCGTTTTAAATTGCTTATTTTTACCTACACTTACTTTTATAAAATAGGGCACAACATGATTAAATTCATCAAAAAAACTCATAATCTTTTTCTCCTTATTTATTATCTATTATCTTTTGTGAATTTAATTTAATTTCTTTTGAATATGTTGATTATATAATGATATTACAGATCTTGTCAAGTATTTATGCTGATTAGAATGTATTGATGTGTTATTTAACTATGTTCCTATTGACACATTTTTTAGTTCTAAATTATAAAAATAAAACATATATATTAATGTATTATTATAGCTTGTACTAAATAAATGTGAATATTATGTGAAAATTTTAAAATAGTATTGACATTTTTTTAAATAGGGTATAAATTATTAGCAGTCAAACACGACGAGTGCTAAAAAATAAAGGAGGTAATATAAATGATTAAACCATTATCAGACAGAGTATTAATAAAGATGAAGGAAAGTGAGGAAAAAACTAAAAGTGGAATTATATTAGCAAATACAGCTAAAGAAAAGCCACAGATTGCAGAAGTAATTGAAGTAGGACCAGGAAAAATAGTTGATGGTAAAAAAGAAGAAATGCATGTAAAAAAAGGAGACAACATAATAGTTAGCCAATACGCAGGAACTGAAGTTAAATATGAAGGAGAAGAATATTTAATTGTAAAACAAGATGATATATTAGCAGTTGTAGAATAGTAAATAAAAATTTGAAAGGAATGTGATTAAAAATGGCAAAAGTTATTAAATTTGGAGAAGATGCTAGAAAATCTCTATTAGAAGGTGTTAATAAATTAGCAGATACTGTTAAAGTTACATTAGGACCAAAAGGAAGAAATGTAGTTTTAGATAAATCTTTTGGTGCACCACTTATTACAAATGATGGTGTTACAATAGCAAAGGAAATAGAGTTAGAAGATCCATATGAAAATATTGGTGCAAGACTTGTAAAAGAAGTATCAACAAAAACAAATGATGTAGCAGGAGATGGAACAACAACAGCAACAGTTCTTGCACAAAGCATGGTAAAAGAAGGTGTTAAAA
>CAZSMG010000068.1:0-6970 GCA_964608075.1 uncultured Clostridium sp.
GAGCAACAATCATTCCTCTTTGACCTTTTCCAATTGGTGACATTAAGTCAATTATTCTCATAGCATATTCTTTTGAAGTAGTCTCTAGCTTTAATCTTTCATTAGCATATATTGGAGTTAATTCATCAAATCTCTTTCTTTTCATTGCTTTTTCTGGGTGTTGCCCATTTACTTCTCCAACAAATATTAAAGATGGAAATCTTTCTCCTTCTTTAAATCTAGAAATTCCTTTAATCATATCACCTGTATCTAGTCTAAATCTTCTAATTTGGATTGGTGATATATATACATCTTTGTCACTTGATAAATAATTATCTCCTCTTAAAAAACCATATCCATCTGGTAAAACTTCTAAGATTCCTTCTATTATTTTATCTTCACTATTTGTAACTTTATATTGAGTAGAAGACTCTGATACAAATCCTTCTAATTGGTCTTTATCTGCATCATCATATCTTATCTCAGTTTTTTTAATAGAGTTATTTTCTAAATCTGATAACATTTGTAGTAATTCATCTTTTTTTAATTTGGATATGTTTTTGATATTTTTGTCTTTAGCTAAATCTTTTAATTCAGATAATGTCATTTTTTCTAATTCTGCCATATAGGCCTCCTTTTAATATTTATAATTATTTAATATTTTTATAATATGTATTTTAATATTGTTGTTTATGGAAATTAAATAGAAATAAATCTTTTATTGATTTATAAATTATATCATGTTTTTTAAGTTTTGAAAATCATTTTTCAAAAAAATATGTAATCTCTAAAAAGTCCTTTTAAAGATTACATACCTTTATCTTCATATACTCTTTCATTTGGTAAATACATGTCTAATTTTTCTCTAGCTACTTGTTCTATATATTCTAAAGAATCTATATTTTCTCTAGTATTAATTAACTCTTGCTTGTATTCATTTCTTTCTTCTATTTGCTTAGAAAGTTCTTTTTGATTTTTATTATAAGTGTTTAAAACTTTTTGTTGATTTACTAATGTTATTACTACATATATTGATGCAACAACAATTAGTAAATTTCTATATATTCTTTTATTTTTTTTCATAAGTAATTATCTCTCCAATTTTATAAACATATGGTTAAAATAAAACCTAATTATATATTTCTACTTTTTTTCAAAAAATCCCTCTTTTTATTTGTAAATTTTATTTATTTTTTATAATTTTTGTATTATTAATATTATTTTTGTAGTTTTTTGTAATATCTTTTAAATTGATTTTTATATTTTTTATACTTTGACCAAAATTAATAAATATAAACGAGATGGGTTTAAAGAAAATCTTTTTAATTACTCTTAAAATAAAGTTTAAAGGTGTTTTTATAATATTTATGATTAGTTTTATAGTTTTCTTTATTTTATCAATTATAAATACATTTATTTTAATAATATAAGAACTTAGCAGTAACATATACATAATTATTCCAAGAAGTATTGCTAAAAACATATATATTCTAATTTCCCCATTATTAAAAATAAATATTGAATATAATACAATTATTCCAGATAATATCCAAAATACTATATCTTCAATGTATGTAGTTATATCGTTTGTTTTAAAACTTTTTCTTAAGATTCTAAAAAAATCAAATAGTAAGCCTATTGCAAATCCATTTAATGAAAAAATTAAAAATAGATATGCCTGATTAGTAACCATAGTCAATCACCTATTTCTTAATTTATTTAAAAATTTTACTAAATAAACTTCCTGAACTTTTATCTTGATTACTTTCACTATATGCTAAATATGAAATATCTCCTTCTACTATTACTTCTGAAGTATCAATACTTAGTTTATTTATTCTTAAATTTTCTCCTTTTATAGTAAGAAGCCCAAGTTCTGTTTCTATCATAACCACTTGATCATCAAAACTTAATACATCAAGCACTCCTGATACACTCAACTTTCCTCTATTTTCTAATATTAAATTTTGTATTACTCCAGTATTACTAATGCTTTTTCTTTCATCTATTGTCATTTTATTAAACCTCCTAAAATATAAGTATATTTATATATATTCAAGGTTTGTCTCATTTAGAACTATTTACAAAAAGAAAAGAGCAAAGTTTATCTTTGCCCTTAATTAATTATATCATTGTGTAATTGTTCTAATATATTATTAGAAACTATCTCTTTAAATACAATACTTATTTTGTATTCAGTTACATCTATATTTAAAATATTACAATTATTAATTACAAATATCTTCATAGCTTTTTTTAGAATATTGTTATCATTCATAATACCATGACCTATTATTGATATTCTAGATACATTATAATATGTGCAATCTAAAATATTTAAATCTGTTTCTAATAAATGTGCAAATTTATTAAACAAACTGCTTTTTATATAAAAGCACATATCTAAAGAATAAGTACTATTATTTATTAAGTTTTTGATTGTTATATCGTTTTCTATTAATGTATTATAGATTTTATTGAAGATTTCTGTATTATATTTTTCAGATTTTGCATGAATAAAGATGATATCATCATTTTTTACAATACTTTTTACTATTGTACCTTCAATTTTGCTATTTATTGTAGTTCCAGGTTTATTATTAAATGTTGATTTAGTAATTATTGGAACCTTAAACCTCTCTCCTACTTCTACACATCTGTTATGAAGAACTTTTGCACCTTCGCTTGATATGTCTAACATTTCTTCATAAGAAAGACTTTCTAATTTTTTAGCTTCCTTTATTTTATTAGGGTCTGTTGTATAAACTCCATCTACATCTGAAAATATATAACAATGTTTAGCTTCTATTGCAGCAGCAATTGCCACAGCTGTTGTATCAGATCCTCCTCTTCCAAGTGTAGTTATATCCATATTTTCATTTATACCCTGGAAACCTGCAACTATAACAATTTTCCTACTATCTAATTCTTTTTTTATTCTAGATGTATCTATATTTTCAATAATAGCATTTTGATTTGTATTATTAGTAATTATTCCTGCTTGCCAACCTGTTAAAGATATAGTGTCATATCCCATTCTATTTAATAAAATACTTAATTTTGCCATTGACATTTGTTCACCAGAACTTAGCAAAACATCCATTTCTCTATCAACAGGTACAGCTGATAATTCATTAGCTTGTTTTATAAGATTATCTGTTGTTTTTCCTTGTGCTGAAACTACTACAACTACGTTATTATTTTGATTATATAATTCTATTATTTTCTCAGCTACTAAATTAAGTCTAATATTATCTGCAACTGAACTTCCTCCAAATTTTAATACTATTGTGTCCATATTTTTTGGCACCTTCTTTATTTCATATACAAAAGTAATATCTAAATTTAAATATTACTATATATTATTATATTCTTTTAAATAGATTTATGTTATATTTGCTTTTAAAAATGCCTCAATAAAGCCATCAATTTCTCCATTCATAACTGATTGAGCATTTCCTACTTCATAATTTGTCCTATGATCTTTAACCAAAGTATATGGGCAAAATACATACGATCTTATTTGATTTCCCCATGCTATGTCTTTTTTTTATCCTTTTAAATCTTCAATTCTGTCTTTGTGTTCTAATTCTTTTAAATTTAATAATTTAGATTTTAACATTCTCATAGCAATATCTTTATTTTGAAATTGTGATCTTTCTGTTTGACAAGCTACAATTGTATTTGTAGGTATATGTGTTAACCTTACTGCTGATGATGTTTTATTTATATGTTGTCCTCCTGCTCCTGATTCTCTATATACATCCATTTTAATATCTTCTGTATTTATATTTATTTCTATATCATCTGTTATCTCTGGTAAAACTTCTACAGAAGCAAATGAAGTATGACGTCTTCCACCACTATCAAATGGGGATATTCTAACTAATCTATGAATTCCTTTTTCACATTTTAAGTATCCATAAGCATTTTCCCCAACAACCTCAAATGTAACACTTTTAATTCCTGCTTCTTCACCTTCTAAATAATCTAATTCTTTTAATTGATATAAATTTTTATTTGCCCATCTTGTATACATCCTATATAACATTTCAGCCCAATCTTGTGACTCGGTTCCTCCTGCACCTGGATGTATTGTTATAATTGCATTATTTTTATCATATTTTCCAGAAAGTAATGTTTGTAATTCTAACTTATCCATATTTTTTTGTAATATATTTGTACTTTTTATAAGTTCTTTTACTAGTTCCTCATTATATTCTAATTTAATCAATTCATTTAAATCATTTAAATTTAGTAGTTCTTTTTCTATATTTTTAAATATAACAATTTTATTTTTAATGTTTTTTATTTTTCCAAGGACTATTTCTGAATTTTTAGAATCATTCCAAAAGTTATCTTTAATAGTTTCTTTTTCTAGTTCTTTAAGTTCTTTTTCCAAGTTATTTATGTCAAAGGGACTCACCTAAACTTTTTAATTTTTTATTTAGAGTTATTAATAATTTTGAATTCTCTTCTAAATCAATCATATTTTCACTTCCATCCATATTTTATATATGAATAATACTATAAAATATAGAATAAATCAATATATATAATAAAACTCCTAGGAAAATATCATTCCTAGGAGTTCGAAGTTAATCGCTTTCTGTTAATAAATTATAATATTCTTCAAAAAGCCGATTATTGAGCATCATTGCTGTAAGTTTTAGCATAAAACGTGCCTCTTTCATATCCAATATCTGCATTATAGCAACATGCTATATTAATCAGTTCTTTAAACTTTGCAGAAGTTTCTGGTATTCTTAACCGAATAATCATATCTCTTGTATTTTCAGTTATAGCACTTGTTGAATGCAATTCTATTATTTCTTTGCTCATATTTAACTCCTTTCGTGCTGCCACTTACGCTACAAATGTTATTATATCACATAAAATGTTATTAAGCAATATTTATTTTTCTATATAAAATAGTTAAGGAGCAACTTATAAAAAGTTGCTCCTTAAAACCTATCTTTAGCAGATATTATTATTTATTTGGCATATACTAAATACAAGTGTTCTGACCTCTTTAATGTCACTATGATTGATTGTTACTTCATTGCCAAATTCCGCTTGAATAGATTTTTCAATGGTATTCATGGTTATGTCTTCGCGATTACTTAATGGTCTAGTTATTGTTATTTTTATACTAATACCATTTTTATCGTGTACATATTTAATCTTATCATTTTTTTGAATAGGTTTTAGTTCTTTTGTCTTTTTATCTTTATCCATAATTAAAAATGCAGTATGAGCCTCTCTATTATAAGAAGATACTGGAACAAAATAATTAAAATTATTTATTGTAAGTACTATACCACAAAAGAATTTTTTATGTTTTTCGTAATCTATATTTGGAATTTTGTCATCTCCATTTTCTTTTAAATATTTTATATATTCACTATCTACTTCATAAAATTTCAATTTCATTGAAACATCTCCTTATAACATAAGAAAAGCGGCTTCGCCACATGTGCATTTTGCTTCGCAAATATGCAGAGCCTAAAGTAACTTAACCTTTTTGAATAGGAATTCTAATAATTTTTCCTATTCAATAAAAATGAGGATTAAAACCTAAATTTTAACCCCCATCTATTAAATTATGCTATTTTGTTTTGAGTCAGCATTAACTCGAATATATCGTTCGCCATTTTGAATTGAGTCGCGAAACACTCGAATTATGAATAGCTATTCTCTTTATGTCAATAATTTCGAAAAAATTTATTATATTTTATTCAATCTAATACTCTATTTTTTTAATTTTAAATATCTTTCAATAAATTTTCGTGATGGTGAATATAATTTTTCTGGTAAGTTATCTAAATCAAACCATTGCCACTCATCTTCTTTTGTTGGCTCCATTATTTTTAATTCACCACTATGTTTTTTGGCTATAACTTGTAATGTTATATAATGTCTATCTAGCTGAATATCATCTGCTATATTAAATAGTTCTAAATCATCTACATCTAAATTTGTCTCTTCTTTTACTTCACGTTTAGCACCTTCAAAAAATGTTTCATCATATTCTTGTTTTCCACCAGGTACAGTCCAACAATCAACTTCATATATTCCTCCTGTATCTTTCTTGTCTTTCGCTCTATGTCCTAATAATATTTTATTACCATCTAAAATCATTACTCCAATTCCAACTTTTATATATTTATTCATACTTTACCTCACATTAATCTTAAAAATGTAATATTTCATATTTTCTTTCTTTTTATTAAAAACTGTCAGCAAGTTAAATTTTAGGATGACAAAATGATGACTTTTGCATTTTTAATCCTACCTGCAAAGCCTTGTAGTTGGCTATTTTCCGCAACAATTCTTGTACTTTTTACCACTTCCACATGGGCATGGATCATTTCTTCCAACTTTTGGTTCTTCATTACGAACTGTTCTATCAACATTAGTTCCTATTTTTGCTCCACCATCTACACTATGAATAGCTTCTAACGCAGCACCTGTTATTTTAGCAGTTTCTTGTCTTCTTACTTCACCTTGTTTACGTATATTCATAAGTATTTTAACAACATCTACTTTAATATCAGCAATCATTTGGTCAAACATATCAAATCCTTCAATTCTATATTGAACAACTGGATCTTTTTGACCATAAGCACGAAGTCCTATACCATCTTTTAGTTCATCCATGCTATCTATATGATTCATCCATTTTTCATCAACTACTTTAAGCATTACAACTCTTTCAAGTTCTCTAATTTCGTCATTACCAATTTCAGTTTCTTTTTCTTTATATTTTTCATGTGCTTTTTTCTTTAATTCTTCTGAAATTGCACTAGGATTTGTTTTATTTTCTTTTATATAATCTAATATATCAAGCCCAAAAATATTTAAAATTTCTGTATTTAAACTTTCTACATTAACTTGATTATCTTCTAGTTCTGTGTACATAGAAACAAGTTCTTCTACTACACTATCTACCATATTAGAGATATTGTCACTTATATTTTCTCCATCTAAT
>CAZSMG010000069.1:0-6813 GCA_964608075.1 uncultured Clostridium sp.
GAGAAAGTGTAATAGATGGAGCAATTAGAGAATTAAAAGAAGAATTAGGAGTTGAAGCAACTGAGAAAGATTTAAATTATATTGCAACAATAAAAAGTACAAAAAATCCTAAAAATATGGAATTTGGTTATGTATATTTATTAAGATGTAATAAGAAAATTGCAGATTATATTTTTGAAGACGAGGAAGTAGAAGAAGTAAAATATGTCTATTATAAAGAATTAGAAAAAATGGTTGAACACAAAGCAGAAGGATTATTATTACATGATGAGGAATTTAAAAAGTTATTTGAATATATAAGGAATGAAGAAAAAGATAAATATTATATTGATATTGCAATAGAAATAAGCAAGAATGCTAAATATCCTTATGGTGCTATTATAGTAAAAGATGGAGAAATAATTGGTAGAAGTGATGATAAAACTTTAATGCAAACAAGTATGTATTCACATGCAGAATTAGAAGCAATAGAAAGTGCATCAAAAAATAAAAGTCTATATGGAGATTTAAAAGGTGCAACAATGTATGTATCTTGCGAACCTTGTATGATGTGTATGGGAGCAATTCTATATGAAGAATTTTCAAAAGTAGTTTATGCAGCTACATTACAAGATAGTAATGATAATTATTGTCCAGAAATGATTACTAATATAGATGAACTTGCTAAATATGGAAATAGTAAAATTGAGATTATAAAAGAATTACATAGAGAAAAAGCAGTAGAGATTTTAAAGAAAAGAGGAAAAGAAATTATATGAATATAGGTAAAAACATATTTATTTTACATTCGCTAAATGGAGATACAATAAATATTTGGGGACAAGATATTAAAGAGAGCTTTAATAAAAAAGGAATAGAAGTAGTATTACCAAAGTTTCCTATTAGAGCAGATTCAACTTATGATAAATTTGAAGAAATTTTAAAAGAATATCTTGATAGTAAAACTTTAAATGAAAATAGTATTGTTATAGGTCATTCAATAGGGAATGCATATTTTATAAGATTTTGTAAGGAAATGAATTATATACCTAAAGCATATATTGCAGTTGCTCCGGGTGCTGTTTATAATATTAAAAGCAATAGAAATGACTACATTGTAAAAGTTAAAGAACAAGCATATTGTAAACAAGAACAATTAGATTTTATAAAAGAAAATTTAGATATTAAATACTGCTTATATTCAGATGAAGATGAGCCAAAAGAAGAAATGTTTAAAAGATTTATAGACGATACAAATTCAATTGGCATATATTTAAAATATTATAATCACTTTGATGGCTATCATAGAATATATAAAATTCCTGAATTGACAGAGTTAATAAATAAGATATTATGAAAAACGAGGAAAAAGTAAATGAAAGTTATTACTATAAAAATTAATAGAATATTAAAAAGGAGAGTTAAAAATGAAAAAAAATTATTTTATAATACATGGATCATTTAGTAGCCCATATTCAAATTGGATAGGATGGTTACATGATTTTATAGAAAGCGATGGAAAACAAGTATATGTACCAGATTTTCCTATTGGAGTTGGATATCAAAATTATGAAAATTGGAGTAAACTACTTAAATATTATTTAGATTTAGGATTAATAAATGAAAATACAACAATTATAGGTCATAGTATTGCACCAGTATTCATATCAAAATTTTTAACTGAAAATAAAGTAAAAGTTAAAAAATTAATATTTGTATGTGGATTTAATAATTATCTAGGAATAAATGAAGAATATGATGCAGTAAACAAATCAATGTATTTTGATAACCTAGAAGATGTAAAGCCATATGCAAATGAAATAATATGTTTTTACTCAGATAATGATCCATATGTAAAATATGAGGTAGAAAAGCAATTTGCTGATATTGTTGCTACAGAGCAGGTTTTTATACCAAATGCAGGTCATATAAATAGTGAAAGTGGATATGATGCATTTGAAGATATAGTAAATTATATTTAGCTTATGGTGAAAAAAGCATATAAAGAAATAAGAAATGCTATTTGTGATGAAGGTGCAGGAATTATAGGAAATTATACGTATTGCACTATATCTACAAAATGTATAGGAACATTTAGACCTTCTGACAATGCAAATTCATATATAGGAGAAAATAATAAATTAGAATTTGTAGAAGAAGAAAAATTAGAAGCAATATGTGATATTAATATAGTTAAAAGAGTATTAAGAAAAGTGCATCCATATGAAGAAACAGCAATAGATATAGTTTTTGTAATAGATGAAAAGCATTTATAATTGAGAAAAGATATATATAAACTATATCTATTCGTTATTTATGATGTAGGATATAAAAAATAGATAGGATGGAGATAAAGATGAAGATATATTTAGTAAGACATGTAGAAGTTAATCACAATTTATATAAATTATATAATAGAGAAGATGAAGACCTAAACGAAACAGGAATAAAACAAGCCAAAGAACTAAGTGAAAAAATAAAAGATATAGAATATGATTTTGTTATATCTTCTCCACTATTAAGAGCGAAACATACTGCAGATATAATAAATGTAAAAAATAGAAATATAATTTTAGATGATAGATTAAAAGAAAGAGACCTAGGAAATTTAAGCGGACAATCTATACAAAATACAAATAGAGAGGAATATTGGAATTATTATACTACAATCCAATATGGCACATCTGAAAACATAAAAAAATTTTTTAAAAGAATATATAATTTTATAGATGAATTAAAACAAAAAGATTATGAAAGTATTCTTATAGTTGCCCATAGTGGTGTATCGAAAGCATTTAATTGTTATTTTAATGGAATAAAAGATGGTAAATTTTTAGATAGAGGATTAAAGAATTGTGAGATAAAAGAATATGATTTATAATAGATGTATTGTTATTGTTTGTTAATTAAAAAATATAGAGGTGAATTATAATGGAAAAAATAATTATGTTAGGAACAGGAAATGGTGGAACATTAGATTTATATAATACTTGTTTTGTTATACAAAATAGTAATGGAAATTTTTTAGTAGACACAGGTGGAAGTATTGAAATAATAAAAAAATTAAAACAAGTTAACATTGATATAAAAGATATTAAACATATTTTCATTTCACATAGTCATACAGATCACATATTAGGACTTATATGGATGTTTAAAAAATTAGGTAGAGCATCAATAAATGGAGAAATAGAAACAAAAATTAATATTTATTGTAATGATGTTGTATATGAAGCTATAATGGAAGTATCAAAACAAATACTACCACATAAGTTAGTAGTAGGAATCTTAAATATTACACATTTTCATGTTCTAAAAGATGAAGAAGAATTGAATATAAATGGAATAAATTATACTTTTTTTGATATAAACGCAAGAGGAACAAAACAATTTGGATTTGAATGTATAATAAATGAAAAGAGATTAGTATTTTTAGGAGATGAAACATTAAATCCTAAATTGTATGACAGAGTTATAAATGCAGACTATTGTTTTCATGAAGCATTTTGTTTAGATTCAGAAGAAAATATATTTCATGCTTATGAAAAAAATCATTCGACTGCTAAAAGTGCTAGTAAAATTATGAATGAGTTAAATGTTAAAAATTTAATTTTATATCATACAGAAGAATCACATGGAACTGAAAGAAAAAAATTATATACAAACGAAGCACAAGAGAACTTTAAAGGAAATATTATAGTTCCAGATGATTTAGAAATTATAGAATTATAAGTATTGGAGGTTTTGATATATGGTAGTTATAGCGGGATGTATTATAGTTAGAGATAATAAAATATTAATGGTAAAAGAAGCCCAAAAGCGATGTTATGGACAATGGAATTTCCCAGCAGGACATGTTGATGAACTTGAAAAAATAACAGATGGTGCGATTAGAGAAGCTTACGAAGAAACAGGATGTAAAGTAAAGCTTACAGGTGTATTACCAATTGTTTCTGTTGATGGCGAAGATGGAGAAACACGAATAATGGTAAGATTTACAGCGGATGTAATAGAAGAAAATATTAAATTTGATACAGATGAAATACTAGATGTCAAATGGTTAGATATTGAAAATGTGAAAAATATGACAAAACAAGAATTAAGAGGATATGATACAAGCATTCAATTCATCAGAGATTTTGAAGATAAAAAGATATATCCTTTAGAAATCTTTAATAATACTAAATATGTTAGATAGAAATAGAAGGAGAGAAAAATTATGAAAATTACAAAATTTCCACAATCATGTTTATTAATAGAGACTAAGGATAAGAAAATATTAGTAGATCCAGGAAATTTAAAATATAAAGAGAAGTATTTTGATATTTGGAACAATGTAGATGTAATATTAATAACACACAAGCATCCAGATCATTGTAATACAGAAATATTACATAAACTAAATAAAAATATAATTATATATTCAACACAAGAAGTTCAAAATGCTAATGAAAACTTAAAAATAAATATTATTAAGGAAAATGATATACTAAAAATAGGAGATATTAAAATAGAAGTAGTACATGCAATACATGGATATCAACCATTACTAAAAGGAAACAAAGAAGTACATGAAAATGTAGGCTATATTATTGATGATGGAGAAAATAGATTATATGCAACAAGTGATACTATTTGTTTTAAGAATGATTATAAAGCAGATATTCTATGTACTCCAGTAACTGGATATGGACTAACAATGTCAGCATTTGAAGCAGCATTATATGCAAAAGAAGTAGGAGCTACTTTAGTAATTCCAATTCACATGGATAATACAAAATTTCCTCCAAACTATGATTTTATAAAAGAGATGTTTAAAAAATATGAAGTTGAATATGAAATATTAGAAAATGACGAAAGTATTAAAATAGAATAAAAGCAGTGTAACATTATGTATAAACTACTTTGAGGTTTCAAATTAGAACCTCAAAAGTTAACGTAAAAATAATTGACAAATGTAATAAAATATCTTATAATGAATATAATAAAAGAAACAATAATTTAATTATTGTTTAAAAAGTGGTAAGCCTCTACCATAAAGTGGGGAACGAAAAAAGCGGTGAGCCTCTACCATAAAGTGGGGAACGAAAAAAGCGGTGAACTTCTACCATAAAGTGAAGAACGAAAAAAGTAGGGATACCAGAAATGGTATCCTAATTTATTAAGGAGCAATAAATGGAAAAATTAAATTTTTATATAGTTAAAGAAGAATATGTAAAATATATGAGCCAATTTGATAAAAGAATATCAAAATCCTATGATGAAAAAGCAAGAAGACCATTTATAGGAATTGTATTAAAAGTAGACGAAATATTATATTTTGCACCATTCACATCGCCTAAACCAAAACACTTAAAGATGAAGAATACAATAGATTTTTTAAAGATAGACAATGGAAATTTAGGAGCAATTAACTTTAATAATATGATACCAATTCCAATAGAAGAATGCATTAAAATTGATGTTGAAAATGAACAAGATCAAACATATAAAACATTATTATATAAGCAAATACATTGGTGTAATGAAAGGAAAAATGCAAATATAATTTTAAATAGAGCTAAAAACTTATATAATAGAGTTATAAATAAAAGACTACCTCAAAGAATAATAAAAAGATGTTGTGATTTCAAATTGTTAGAAGAAAAATCAAGGCAATATAAATAAAAACTTTTAAATAATCATTAAAATAACAAGCGAAAATATGAGATAAAAATATATAGAAAATGAAAGTAGGTAAATATATGAGAGTTTTAATAGCAACAAAAAATCCAGGAAAAATAGAAGGAGCAAAACAAGCCTTTGAAAAGTATTTTAATAATGTAAAAATAGAAGGAATATCAGTAAGTTCAGATGTAGGAGACCAACCAATAAATAAAGAAATATTCCAGGGAGCTAAAAATAGAGTAAAAAATTTAAAAGAATATGCTATAAAAAATAATGTGAAATCAGACTTTTATATATCAAGTGAAGCTGGAATTACAGACCTTTTAGGAGAATGGATTGATATAAATGCAGTAGTTATAGAAGATTCAAAAGGATTTCAAAGTGTAGGGACAAGTCAAGGCTTTCCAATCCCAGATAAATACATAGATGAAATAAAAGAAACAGAGCTTGGAAAAGTTATGGATAAAATATTTAGTGGAAAAGAATTAGGTAAAGGAAAAGGTGGAATAAGTTTCCTTACAAAAGATGCAGTATCCAGAATTGATTTGACAAGAAATGCTTTTATTATGGCATTAACAAAACATATTAATGGAGAAATATGGAGATAAAAATGAATAGTAATGAAATATTAAAAAATGTAGACAAGCTAGTTAATATGTATAAAAAAGGACTACTAGGTGGCGAAGTAATGCCAGAAGATAGTAATCCACATTTAAGTAGAGAAACAATCGAAAATTATAATTATTATACATTACCAATGGCACTTAATTATCAAAGAAATTCATATAAATTATGGGAAAGTGCAAATCAAACTTGGAATGATAAAGAAACAAACTTTATATTTGATACAAAACAAGTTAGTCGATCTAGTTTTGAACAAGTACAAAAGGCTCTTGTAAAATACAAAGTAGCATTACAACAAAATAAACAAACTGAAATATGGATTAAGCTATGTAATACAATTAATGAATTATTTGATGGAGATATAAGAAAATTATTTAAAATAAATGATTATGATGTAAATAAAATAAGAAACTATATTCAAAAAGAAAATAAGACTAAATTCCCATATTTATCTGGAACTAAAATATGCAATTATTGGTTATATGTTCTATATCAATATACAGATATAAAATTTAAAAATATAGAAGATCTAACAGTTGCTCC
>CAZSMG010000070.1:0-6759 GCA_964608075.1 uncultured Clostridium sp.
GGGCTCGAACCTATGACCCCCTGCTTGTAAGGCAGATGCTCTCCCAGCTGAGCTATGCGACCATGTCCTTCCGACGAAATTTAGTATACTATTTTTTTAATATCTTGTCAATACTTTTTATATTTTTTTTATTTATTTTTACTTTTTTGTTCTAAAAGAAAAAGAATCATATTTTTATTTATATGATTCTTTTTGTATTTTATTCCTTTTCTTCTTCTAGAACTTTTTGTTCTAATTGTCTTTCAAACTTATTTATAAAATAAATAATTGTTAAAACATATGAAATTAAAATTACTGGTAATGTATATATTCCTACAGCAATTCTTGTGATTGCTAAAACACTTATAATAAGTAACTCAACAATTATTAATTTTAATATTGTTTCTAATATAACTTTTAATGAATTTATCTTTGCAAATCTAATAAACATATATACTAGTATTATTACAAATGATAATACTATTGGATAAATATATTTTTTAGATAAATCTGTTAATTTAATATTTGAAACAGAAATTATTTCTGTACTATCTTCTTTTAATGATAATTCATATTTCTCATTTATTTTTTGTACTAAATTATTTTTTTGTTCTTCTGATATAGTATTTGAAGAAATAGAAACCATATCTTCAAATAATTCTACTTTTTTTATAGATACTTGTTCTTTTCCAAAAACCTCATCTGTTATATTTTTAATATCTTTTTTATCAAATTCTTTTCCTAAATATATCTCTACTTTTTGATGTGGTCTATATTCTAAACCTACATTAAAACCTTGATTTATAATAACAATAAATCCTACTATAATTACAAGTAATATAATTCCATAAATTATTTTATTTTTTTCTGTCAATTGTTTCATTTTTTAATACCTCCTATTTTTCTAATTTTATTTCTAATAATCTCTTAGTTACAATATTATATACTAATATTGTAACTATTCCCCAGAACAATGTCATCCCAAAGCTGTTTACGGCTATTTGTCCAATGAAACAAAATACTATACTTATAATTGCAACTGGTATTATCCTCATTACAAATTCTTTATATGTATTTGTTATAACAACAGATACTTTTTCATCTTTATTTTTCTTTATATTATTTAAAATCATTATATTAAACACATAATTTATTACTAAAGTTAATATTATTCCTGCAATCCCTTGCATTGATATTATTGTATTTGTATATCTTAATAATAATAAGTATATAGCTGTTAATCCTATAAACGAAATACTAGATAATAATCCTAAAAATCTATACTTTATAATTAATATAATTAATCCAATTATAATCAAACTAGCAATTACTACTAAACATTTTACTACTACATCTTTTGTTATTCCTGCTTCAACATATTTGTTTTCATCTACTTGATAATCAATTGGTAAATTACCTAAATTAAGTAAAATTGCTATTGTTGATGCACTTTGAATTGTATTTTTTAATGTATCTTTATCAGTAGTTGCTGCTCCCATTGATAATTGAATAGTTCCATTTACAATCTCTTCTTCAAAACTTGTTGTTACCATTTCACTACCATCAATTTGCATAGTTATTTGTTTTTCTTGTGTTTTTGTTTCCTCTTCAGATGTAGTTTCTTCTGCTGCATTATTATTATCTTCCTTAACTTTAGGATCTTCTATTTTAACATATGTTTTACTAATTTCCTTTAATTTTTCTGTTCCTTCTTTATTAAACTTAATATTTAAATATATTATTGTTCCATTAGTATCAGCATTTTGTAAAATATTGGCAGATTTTATCATAGAATTATCCATCAACACTTCTTTGGTATCTTTATCTATTATTTGGAATTTTCCAGCTTCACTTATATTGCTTACAGTGTGATCTGTATCTTGATTTTCTGGGATTTCTAAATATATTGTTCCATTTTCTTCATTTAATCTAATATTATAATCTTGAACATTTAATTTGTTTAATCTCTTTTCTATAATTTCTTTTGTCTTTTTATAGTTTTCTAAATTTAAAACTTCTTCTGCATTAATAACCTTTTCTTCTTTAGTATAACCATTTTTAGAAATCTCTTCATCTGTTGCTTCTTCTACTATATTTCCATCTTTATCTTTAATTATGGTCTCTTTTCCTTTATTTACCTTTATTGAAAATACTCTACTCCCCTTTAAATCCATGCCTAATTGATAATCTTTTACTTTGTTTTCCATTCTATTTTGAACTTTTACATATACACCTATAAAAGAAACCAAACTTACTAATACAATTATTAAGATTTTTGTTATTAATTTTAATACTTTATTACTTTTCATTTTTATTCCTCCTATTATAATAGTTTTGTACCATTTATTATTAATTCAAACCATACATTTAAATATTTTGCAGCATATTTGCTCATCATTGTTCTATCCATAAATATTTCAAAATAATTTAAAACCGGACATATCTTTGTATCTATTGTTAAATCTAATGTAACAATTCTATCTTCGCTATTGATTGTTAAATTAGCTTCAGTAACTGCATAATTTACTCTATCATGAATATCAAATGTTGATATATTTAATTTTGATACTCTTTGCCTATGCACATCTGATTTATCTGCTAAAATTAATGCAGCTGAAATATCACTTATTGCTGTTCCTGTTTTTTCATCATGATTTCCGATTGCCATCATAATTTCAGTTCTATCTCCTATTGGCATACCCATATCTTTTAAGATGTCATATGCAAGTACTGCTCCCGTATGTGCATGGTCAACTCTATTTACACAATTACCTATATCATGTAAATATCCTGCAATTTTTGCAAGTTCTACTACATGACTATCATAATTTAATTTTTCTAATATTTCTCCTGCTCTTTTAGAAACAATTCCTATGTGTCTTGTAGAATGCTCTGTATATCCTATTGCATCAATTTGTCTTTGAGCTCCTTCAACCAAAGCTTGTACCTCCGGATTTTGAGTAACATCCTTTAAAGTTATCATCCTATCCTCCTAATTACAAATCTTCATAGATTTTATATTAAAATAAAAAAAATATCAACCATTTTTCAAAATAAATGGTCGACATTTTATATATTTATTTTTTATTTACCCCTATTATTCCTCCGAAATATTCCAAATACCACTCCAACTATCGTAAGTATTATTGTTTGACTTGTAATAGAAAAGTTTAAGTTTAGTAAACTCGATATTAAATATATAATTATAAAATATAACCCTCCTATTATTGCTCCATTTAAGATACCATTTTTCTTAATCTTTAAACTTCCTATTGAACTTCCAATTAATATACTTATACTTGTTAATACTATTATTACAGGAGCTATTGTATCTTCACTAATATTTGTGTATGTTAAAATAATTGAAAATATTAATAAAAATATTAGAGTTATAACTATTGATATTCCAACTCCTTTTAATATATTTGTAATACTACTTGTATTAGAATTTTCCACCTTTCATCTCTCCTCTACTTAATATATCTTTATTCAATATGTATATTAAATAGAACTTATTATTTTATTTGTCATCTTTATCAAATTTTTCTGTTTCTTCTTTTGCTAATATTTTTATCTGATTATCAAATCCTTTTTCAAAAATCTTATTAATATTGAGCATTCTATCTAATATTTGAAGCCTATCACTTTTACTTTCTATATTTCTTGACATATCTAATAAAATTTTTGCAATATTAGCACTTATTTTTTCGTCTATTTGTTTTATTCTATCTGTTTTACAAGAATTAGCAGTATTATTATTTACTTCTGCTTTTATAGTTTCTTTAAATTCATTCATTTTATCAACTCCTAAAATACACGATATATTATATTCTTTAATATTCTACATTATGAATATGTTTTTACTATTTATACAAAATAAAAAGATAAGTAAATTTATATATCTACTTATCTTTTTATTTGTATGCATATACTTAATTTAAATTTTATTTAGCTTTAATTTATAATTATTTATTTTATTAACTATATTTCCAATTTGATTACAATATAGCTTTTTTATTTCTATTATTTGATCAGAATTTAAATCATTCTCATCTATTATTCCTTGCTCTAATTTTATTTGTAATGATAATATTTTATTTATACCATTATTAATTTTAATATCATTTAAGAAGGAGTCTTTTGAGTGTGAAATAATTTTTTCTTCTATTTTAATACTTCCTTCATTTAAAGCAAGTGTATTTTTCTTAAATATTCTTTTTATAAATTCTATAATTTTATTCATAATTTCTTCCCTTGTTTATTTATTCATAATCTTTTCCAGCAAATTTTTCTTCAAATTCTCTTTGTAAGTCTTTTTCTTCTTTTTCTAAACTTCTTTTAAGATTTATAAAATCTCTTAGGCTCATTTCTTCTATACTTTCTTTTCCTGTTAATTTTAGTATAATATCTTCACTCTTAGCTTTTTGTGTTCTTATTTCTTCAGTTTCTTCATATTTAGGTCTAGGTCCATAACCTCCTGTAAATTCAAGATCTTTAAATTCATTCATAAAATTTTCAATATATTTATCAACTGCTTCTATATTATTTTTATTTGGTTTAAATTTTTCAAATTCATCTTTATGCTCCTCATAAAATTTGCTTCCCATTAATAAACCATTGTAGTCATATCCACCAAGACAATGATTAGGATGTATTAACATATTTTCTAATGCAGATGCTTTTATTGGCTCATCTACAACAAAATATATTTCACTTTCAAAATCTTCTATATCTATACCATAATTAATTCCATACATTGCTCTTTTTCTTTCATCATTATTATAAAATTCACTTGCAATTTCTTGTGAGTTTGGCAGTTTTTTTCCTTCTTCTACACTTTTATCAAATTCTTCTTTTGTTATCTTGACATATATACCTATCTCTGAATTATTTGGTATACCTTGTTCCTTAAATGTTTGTGTAATTACTTCTTCAAAATCAGAATTGATATCAACTCCATAATATTTAGCTAGTTTTTCTTTGCTAACTTTTTCTAATATTTTTTCAATTCCTTTTATTTTGTATTCTTTTTCCATATTTTTTCCTCCTTTATTTTTTATGATAATAACACAAATATAAAAAAACTATAAACAAATTCGTTTCAAAATTTGTTTATAGTTTTTTAATTTAATATTTGTAAACATATATAACACTTTTCATTTATATAATATTCTAAATGAAATTCTTTATTTATTTTTATGTTAGTTGATTTTTCCCATTTTGAATAAATAATTTCTTCTACATTAACAATGTCTTCTTGCTCTCTAGTTTTAACTTCAAATATAGCATACCTACCTCCTGGAATTTTTATCTTTTTATTTGAGGTATATTTTGTTTTACTTCCTACTATATAATAATACTTTTTATCTTTATAACAAGATATTGCGTATTGTTCTTCTTGTTTAAACTTTTGATGAATTCCTTCTTCTTTTAAATAATTGTATAATTCTCTAATTTTATATAATTTGTCAATCTTCTTATCTGTTTCAGTTTTGTAATAATATATTTCTACTTCTTCCAATTCTTTAATTTCATAACTTAATATTTGATAGTAATAATTATTATTAAATGTAATAATTGGAAACTGTTTATAAGTACTATCTTTTTGTCTACATTCTATGGGAGTTATATTAAATTCTTTTTTAAATGCTCTATCAAATGTAATGGTTGAACTATATTGATACTTTAATGCTACATCAATTATTTTTGCATTCGTAGTTTTAATTTCTTCAAATGCTTTACTTAGCCTTCTCTTTTTTATGTACTCTGTGATTGTCATACCTGTCATAAATACAAATATCCTTTTTAATGAATTTTCTGAAATTCCTACTATTTTTGCAAGTCTATTCATATTTATTTCATCTATTAAATTATCTTCAATATATTTAACCATATTGTTTAAATTATTATAATTTATATTTTCCATTTTATCTATTCTTCCTTTTTAATTTATATACTACATCTAAATTATATAATTTTACAATATTTATATCACAGCACTTTTTATTTGTAAATAAAAAAATAATAGATAAATTTAAAGTAAATCTATTATTTTTTATTCTAGTTAATTATACATATACAAACTTTTAAAGTTTGTATAAATCAACTTTTGCCGGCGTGTTCTTATAGGAATTTTTACCAAATGTTGAAAAATCAATGATTACACAGGACAGAAAAAGTATATTTACTTATTTTTCAAAAAAATGTTTTGTTCGCTTGTATTTTAGTACATAATATTATATAGTTGTAATCATAGAAAATGGGAATAAGCAGTGTGAGTGCTACCACTTTACATACACAGTTTTATCTGTGAGAATGGAGGTGGTGCTATATGGTAGAACAAGCTATGTTAATGATAATATACTTACTTTTCTACGGTTTAGTAGGAATGACTATTATAGCATTTGCCTTGATTATTGCAATAGTAGTAATTTTGAGCAAATAATAAAAGCACCACATTACGCTTCGCCAAGCTATGTGGTGTTCATCATATTTATATGGTAGCACACATTTCTGTGGCTCTCATTTTCTATCTTTATTATACATTCATTTTTTTGTTTTGTCAAATACAATTTTGTTTATATCACAAAAGTTTTAAGATATCTAATATAAACTGCTTATTTAATTTATATACTTTATATAATTTTACAATATTTATATCATAGTACTTTTTATTTGTAGATAAAAAAATAATAGATAAATTTAAAGTTAATCTATTATTTTTTATTCTAGTTAATTATACATATTCAAACTTTTAAAGTTTGTATAAATCAAATTTGG
>CAZSMG010000071.1:0-6627 GCA_964608075.1 uncultured Clostridium sp.
ATTTCCATTTCTTTTTTTACTCTTTCTTCTGGAACTACTTCTCTATTTAAATATTCAGGTCTTGCTGCAGCAATTTGCATACAAATATCTTTTGCTAATTCTTTAGTAGCATTTTTCATACTTACTAAAACAGCTATTTTTCCATCACCATGTATATATTTTTCTACTAATCCATCTGATTCAAATCTAGCAAATCTTCTAATATTCATATTTTCACCAATAGTAGCGATTTTACTAACTAAAACTTCTTGAATTGTTTTACCACTTTCAGAAATTGATTCTTGTGACAATAATTCTTCAACATCTTTTGGATTGTTTACTACTACTTGTTTAGCAACATCCATAACAAATGTTTTAAATTCATCATTTTTAGCAACAAAGTCTGTTTCAGAATTTATCTCTACAATCGCTCCAACTTTTCCATCTTCTGAAATATATGCTTCAACTAATCCTTCTGCAGCTACTCTATCAGATTTTTTAGCAGCTTTTGCTATTCCTCTTTCTCTTAAAAGCTCTGTAGCCTTTTCTAAGTCACCATCTGTTTCTGTTAAAACTTTTTTGCAGTCCATCATTCCTGCACCTGTTTTCTCTCTTAATTCTTTTACTAACGCAGCTGTAACCATTATAATTCCTCCTTAATTTAATTTTAAAGAGCAGAATAAAAAATAACTCTACTCTTTATTTACATTTTATTATTCTTCTTCGCTTTGAGCTTGTTCTACAACTTCTTCCATACTTGTAGGTTCTTCTGATACTTCTTCATTTTCAGCATCTTCAGTCATTTCTGGTTCAAAACTTTCACCTTGTTTTCCTTCAATAACTGCATTAGCCATTACATCTGTAATTAATTTTACAGCACGAATTGCATCATCATTTCCTGGTATTGGATAATCTAAATCTTCTGGATTACAATTTGTATCAACAACACCAACTACAGGTATTCCTAATTTTCTAGCTTCTAATATAGCTATTCTTTCTTTTTTAGGATCAATTAAGAATATAACTCCCGGAATTTCTTCCATATCTTTAATTCCACCAAGATTTTTCTCTAATTTGTCCATTTCTTTCTTTAATAGAATAACTTCTTTTTTAGGTAGTACATCAAATGTACCATCTTCTTGCATTGTTTCTAAATCTCTTAGTCTTTTAATTCTTGCTTTAATAGTTCCAAAGTTTGTAAGCATTCCACCTAACCATCTTTGGTCAATGTAATACATGCCGCATTTTTCTGCAGCTTCTTTAACACATTCTTGTGCTTGTTTTTTTGTACCAACAAATAAAATTGTTTTCCCTTCTTCAACTTGTTCTTTGATAAAAGCATATGCTTCATCTAATTTCTTTGATGTCTTTTGTAAATCGATGATATGGATTCCATTTCTAGCTTGGAATATATATTCAGCCATTTTAGGATCCCATCTTCTTGTTTGATGTCCAAAGTGAACACCAGCTTCTAGTAATTGTTTCATTGCAACTACTGCCATTTTCTCTTCCTCCCTTTTTTGTTAATTCTTCCATAAAGTGTCATTGTTCGTAAAGACCAAAATTGGCACTCCTCTACTAAACTAACTTTATGTGTATTTTTCACGAAAAATATTATATCAGATTGTTTTTACAATTGCAATACTTTTACATAAAAAAGTAAATAGAATTAATATATTTTGCATCTATTGCTTTTGCTAAATTTATTTTATATAATAAACTTATGAAAAAATTAATTGTAAATAGTAAATATAATAATAAAAAACTAAATACCTTTTTACTAGATAATATTCTAAATATATCAATTAATACTATATATAAATTACTTAGAAAAAAAGATATTAAAATAAATGGTATAAGAGTTAATAGTAATGTAACTATATATGAAAATGACGAAGTGATAGTTTATATTTCTGATAATTTATTAGAAGATAATTTTAAATTAGATATTTTCTACGAAGATGATAATATATTAATTATAAATAAACCAAAACATATAGAAATCACTGGAGATAATAGTCTTACATTATATGTGCACAAAGCTTATAAAGACCAAGATTTCTTACCAATGCCTTGCCATAGATTAGATAGAAATACTTCTGGATTAATATTATTTGCTAAAAATGAAGACTCTTTAAATATTTTACTTGAAAAATTTAAGAATCATGAAATTGAAAATCATTATTTAGCTTTAGTATATGGTATTCCTAAAAAGAAATCAGAAAAGTTAGAAAGTTACCTTTTTAAAGATAATAAAAAATCAATTGTATATATTTCTGATGAATTTAAAAAAGGATATCAAAAAATTATTACATCATATACTATGTTAGAACAATTTCAAAATAATACTTCTTTATTAGATGTCCAAATAGAAACAGGTAAAACTCACCAAATAAGAGCACATTTAGCTCATATTGGTCATCCTATTATTGGTGATGGAAAATATGGAATTAATAAAATAAATAAAGAATTTAATGCTAAATATCAAAAGCTATGTAGTTATAAATTGAAATTTAATTTTAAAACTGATTCAGGCATTTTAAATTATTTAAATAACAAAACATTTGAATTAAAAAAAGAAATTAGTAACTTATAAATCATAAATTACTAATTTCTTTTTAGCTTATTTCTAATATTTTCTTTACTCTTATAATATCTTCATCTGTTGCTTCTCTTATATCTTCTAATTCATATTTATATCCTAGTTTTTTCCACTTAAATTTGCCTACACTATGATATGGAAGAAGTTCTATTTTATCAACTATATTTAAATTATTTATAAATTCTTTTAGCTTTTTTAAATCCTTTTGATCATCTGTTATGCCTGGTACTATTACTTGTCTTATCCACATATGAATATTATTATCACTTAAATATCTTGCAAATTCTAATTCCCTTTTATTTGAAAATCCTGTTAGCTCTTTACACTTTTTTTCATCTATATGTTTAATATCAAGAAGAACCAAATCTGTTAGTTCTAAAACTTTTTTAACATCCTCTGTTATATAAACCATACCTGATGTATCTATACATGTATGAATTCCTTCTTTTTTTAATTTTGTAAAAAGCTCCAATAAAAATTTAACTTGAAGTAAAGGTTCTCCACCTGTTACTGTAACTCCTCCACCTGAGGGCATAATATAATTTTTATATCTTAAAATCTTTTCAAAAATTTCATCTAAAGTTTTATATTCTCCTCCTCCAATATCCCAAGTATCTCTATTATGACAATATTTACAATTTAAATGACACCCTTGTAAAAATAATACAAATCGTATTCCAGGTCCATCAACAGTACCAAATGTCTCTGTTGAATGTATTTTTGCATAATATTTTAAGTCTAATTTTTCTTCCATATAAACTCCTTATAAAACACGTATCACAAGCAAAACTTGTGATACGAAAATTTATATTTTTTCATGAATAGTTCTATTTATTACATCTAATTGTTGTTCTCTTGTTAATTTTGTAAAGTTTACTGCATATCCTGATACTCTAATTGTAAGTTGAGGGTATTTTTCAGGATGATTCATTGCATCTTCTAATAAACTTCTATCAAATACATTAACATTTATATGATGTCCTGTTTGAGCAAAAAATCCATCTAACATATTAACTAAATTATTTACTTTTGACTCTTCATCTTTTCCAAGAGTTCCTGGTGTGATAGAAAATGTGTATGAAATTCCATCTTCAGCTGAATCAAATGGTAATTTTGCAATTGAATTCATAACAGCTAATGCTCCATTTGTATCTCTTCCATGTAGTGGATTTGCTCCTGGTCCGAAAGGTGCACCTGCTTCTCTTCCATCTGGTGTATTTCCTGTAGCTTTACCATAAACAACATTTGATGTTATTGTTAAAATTGATAATGTGTGTTTTGAGTTTTTATAAGTTTGATGTTTCTTTAATTTTTTCATAAATGTCCTTACAATATCTACTGCTATCTGGTCAACATTATCATCATCATTTCCAAACTTAGGAAAATCTCCATCTATTTCATAATCAACAGCTAGTCCTGTTTCATCTCTAATTACTTTAACTTTAGCATATTTTATAGCAGACAGAGAATCTGCAACAACAGAAAGTCCTGCAATACCACATGCCATTGTTTGTAATATTTCTCTATCGTGCAACGCCATTTCTATTGCTTCATAAGAATATTTATCATGCATATAATGAATTGCATTTAATGCTTTAATATATATTTTAGCAACATAATCCATCATTTGGTCAAATTTTTCCATAACTTCATTATAATTTAAATATTCAGATGTAATCGGTTCATATTTTGGTGTAATTTGTTTTCCAGACTTTTCATCTCTACCACCATTTATTGCATATAATAATGTTTTTGCTAAATTTGCTCTAGCTCCAAAAAATTGCATTTGTTTTCCTATTTTCATTGGTGATACACAACATGCTATACCATAATCATCTCCTAATGTTTCTCTCATAACATCATCATTTTCATATTGTATTGAAGATGTTTTTATTGATAATTTAGAAGTATATTTTTTAAATCCTTCTGGTAATCTTGTTGACCATAAAACTGTTAAATTTGGCTCTGGAGCTGGCCCTAAGTTTTCTAATGTGTGTAATACCCTAAAAGAATTTTTAGTAACTAATGTTCTTCCATCAATTCCCATACCACCTATACTTTCAGTTACCCATACAGGGTCTCCGCTAAATAATTCATTATATTCTGGTGTCCTTAAAAATCTTACTAATCTTAGTTTCATTACAAAATGATCCATTATTTCTTGTGCTTCTTCTTCTGTAATTATTCCATTTTTTAAGTCTCTTTCAAAATATATATCTAAAAATGTAGATGTTCTTCCTATACTCATTGCAGCACCATTTTGGTCTTTTATTGCTGCTAAATATCCAAAATATAACCATTGCACAGCTTCTTTTGAATTTTTTGCAGGTTTTGAAATATCAAATCCATATTTTCCTGCCATAACTTTAAGTTCATTTAATGCATCAATTTGTTCACTTATTTCTTCTCTTTGTCTTATTACATCTTCAGTAAAACAATCTACATCTATTTCATCTAATTCATTTTTCTTTTCTTCTATTAAAATATCTACTCCATAAAGTGCTACTCTTCTATAGTCTCCTATAATTCTTCCTCTTCCATATCCATCAGGAAGTCCTGTTATTAAATGTGAACTTCTTGCAGCTCTAATATCTGGAGTATATACACTAAATACGCCATCATTATGTGTTTTTCTATATTTGTGAAATATTTCATCTGTTTCAGGGTCTACTTGTCTTCCATAGCTTTCGCAAGATTTTTCTACAATTCTTATTCCTCCAAATGGCATAATTGCTCTTTTTAGTGGTTTATCAGTTTGAAGTCCTACTATGTCTTCTAAATCTTTATTAATATATCCTGCATCATGTGCAGATATTGTAGATACAGTTTTAGTATCAATATCTAATACTCCACCTTCTGATTCTTTTTCTTTTTTATATAATTCTAAAACTTCGTCCCATAACTTTTTTGTTTTTTCTGTTGTTCCTGCTAAAAAGCTATCATTTCCTTCATATGGAGTATAGTTTTTTTGAATAAAATCTCTTACATTTATTTCTGATTGCCATTCACCTTGATTAAAGTCTTTCCACTCTTCAAATTTCATTTATTTTACCTCCCAACAATAACTAGTTTTATTATTTGCCATTTTTTTAAAATTATAATATCATATATGATTTTTATTATCAATCAAAAATATAAAAATACTTGAAAAAATAGAATTAATACTCTATAATTAATTTAGTTGCAGGTATAATTTAGTGGTAGAATGTCATGCTTCCGACCTGATAGCGCGGGTTCGATTCCCGCTACCTGCTCCATTTTATAGCAACTTACGAACCATCAAGTTTGTAGGTTGTTTTTTCATATCTAAATTTACAATGTTCTCTTTCCAGAAAGGAGGGCATTTTTTATGTTTGAGTTTGAAGTATTGCAAGATTTAAAGCCCAATGATGAAGTACTGGAAATTATTAAAAACTACGAGTACACAGTTAAAAATGGCAAAATTAAGCATTTAAAGACTACTAATTTACAATTTATTGAACCTACTGAATATTTAATTATATCTCCATCTACTCTTACTATTTATGAATATAAAGTAAACGAGATAGCTAATAAGCCATTCTATATTAAAGAACATAAACAAAAGTATAATCTTAAAGAAATAAAACAAATTCTCATAAAATTAAAAATTTAATCTTCTATTTTGCAATTTTATAAAAAAATTTAAAATTTTTTTATAAACTAGGGGGGCGAAAATGCACTTTTTTGAGCAAACATATGAGAGGGTAAAATTTTTTAAAGTTTTTTAACTATTTTGGTATACAAAACCTTAAAAAATTCACAGGTAATATAGGAGGTAATATTTTATGAGATGTGGAGTTTATGTAAGAGTATCAACAGATGACCAAAGAGATAATGGCTATTCTATTGATTCACAACTACGAATGATAAAAGAGTATTGTGAGAAAAACAGTTATGATATTGTAGATGTATATAATGACGCAGGTCATTCTGGCAAAGATTTAATGCGACCAGAAATGCAAAGACTACTAAAAGACATTAAATCACACAAAATTGAAGTAATAGTTGCTATTAAAGTAGATAGA
>CAZSMG010000072.1:0-6545 GCA_964608075.1 uncultured Clostridium sp.
AGATGTATACAAGGAATTGAAAAATAATTTTAGGTTTGATATAATTTGTTTAATTAAAAAGGAAGAGGGTAGCAAAATGTCAAAAAAGAAAATTATATTAATAGTGATATCTATATTAGTTGCAATTGCAGTGATTTTAGGGGTAGTAACAATAATTGTTTTATGGAATTTAAATAATAAAAGAAATTATGAAATAGAAAAAATAGATAAATATAGTTATTTTATTTTGAAATCAGCAGATAAATATGGAGTAATAGATACAAAAGGAAATACTATTATTGATGCAAAATATGAAAATATAATTATACCAAATCCTACAAAAGATGTATTCTTTTGCAGTAATAATGAAAGTATAGAAATTGTAAATTCTAATAATGAAAACATCTTAACTCAGTATGAAAGCGTAGAACCTATTAAACTAAAGAATATCGCAAGTGATTTAATTTATGAAAAAACTATATTAAAATACAAATCAGAAGGAAAGTTTGGAATTATAGATTTTAGTGGAAAACCATTAACAGAAGCAATATATGAACAAATAGATAGTGTTCCATATAAAGAAGGAGAACTTTTAGTAAAACAAAATGGAAAATATGGGGTTATAAATATAAATGGTTATAAAATGGTAAATACACAATATGATGAAATAATTAGTGATGATTATTATACAGAAGAACATGGATATAAGTTAGCTGGATATATTGTTGGTATTAAAACAGATGAAGGATTTAAGTATGGATATATAAATACTAATGGAAAACTAAAACTAAATACTGAATATAATCAAATAAGTAGAGTCACAAATAAAGAAGATTCTAAACAAGTATATTTAATTGCAAGGAAAAATGGACAATATGGTTTAATAAAAGATACTAAAGAAATACTTCCATATGAATATCAATCTATAGAATATAATCATGACAAAGATATATTTATAGTAGAAAAAACGAAAAAATATGGAGTATCAAATAGCGATGGTCAAATTATAATTCCTATTCAAAATAATTCAATAGATGTAAAAGGTATATATATATATGCTAAAAGAGGAGAAAATAGATATGTATATAATGAAAAAGGAGAAATAATAGATATTGATTTTGATAAAACAATAGTAAACACCTATAATGATCAATATAAGATAACAATATTAGAACATGATAATAAGAATTTATATGGAGTAATTGATTCAAATAATAAACAAATTATTAATGAAAAATATTTATATCTAGAATACGCATATAATAACTATTTTATTGTTTGTGGTGAAAATGGTAAATTAGGAGTTATCGATGACAAAGATAATATTATTCTAGAATTTAAATATGATTTATTACAAAAACTTCAAGATAAGGATATGTTACAAGCTGTAATTCTAGAGACAAACACTAATGAAATTTATTCATCAAATTTAGAAAAAGTATTGGAAATAGATAATGCAAGTATCGATATTGAAAAAGATTATGTTAGAATCTATTCAGATACTGAGCTTAAATATCTCGATAATAATGGAACACAAATAGATAATGTAGATATACTTACAAACAAGTTGTTTGCAAACAAGGTAAATGATAAATGGGGATTTATAGATAAGCAAAATAATATAAAAGTAGATGCCAAATATGATAAAGTATCTGATTTTAATAAGTATGGATATGCTTCAATAAGAAAAGACGGAAAATGGGGAAGTATAGACGAAGAAGGAAATATTATTGTAGAGCCAACATATAAACTTTCATCTTCAAGTGAACCAGATTTTATAGGTAAATATTATAAAGTAAAGCAGGAATTTGGACAAATGTATTATACAGATTATATAAATGAATAATAAAGTACCATAGGAAAGATATCCTATGGTATTTTTGTAACCAAATATTGTTTAAGAACATAATAAATAGTAAATAATATTAAAAGGTGATTAATATTGAAAATAGGTATAGCTTTATCTGGTGGTGGAATAAGAGGAATTGCACATGCAGGCGTGCTAAAAGCTTTAGAAGATAATAATATAAAAATAGATGTAATTGGTGGAACTAGTTCAGGTGGACTTATTGCATCTTTATATGCAATGGGGTATGCACCATATTATATTTACATATTATTTAAAAAATATTCTAAAGATATAGTAAACATTAATAGTGCTCCTATAATAAATGGTATAGGTGAATTTATGATTAATAAAAGACTTAAATTATCAGGATTAAGAACTGGTCAAAAAATTGAGGAAATGTATAATGGAATAGCTTTAAGAAAAGGAATTAGAGAGATTAGGGATATCAAAATGCCTTTAGTAATACCTGCAGTTGATGTAACGGAATCTAAAGAATATGTATTTACAAATAATATACCAGAAGATGAAAATAATAGTAAATATATAACTGATATATCAATTGGAAAAGCAGTCAGAGCGACTAGTAGTTTTCCAGCAGTATTTTGCCCTTGTGAGTATAAAACACATAGATTTTTAGATGGAGGAGCATTAGATAATGTTCCAGTATATGAAGTAAAAAGGCAAGGAGCTAATAAAGTAATTGCTGTAAATTTTGATAGTGATACTATAGATGATAATAGTAATATAATGGATATAGCAATGAAAACAATTGATATTATGGGTAATAAAATATCCGAAGAAAGCTTAAGTCTTAGTGATTATGTTTTAACAGTTAGAACTGATAAAACAGGACTTTTAGATATAGAAAAACTTGATAGCTGTTATAATTATGGGTATCAAGCAGTAATAAATAATATAGATGATATAAAAAAAGTTTTAAATATTAATTAGGTAATTGTAAAATTAAATAAACACACAGAATATAATAATATATAAACTAAAAAAGGAGAAAAATTATGGAGATAAAATATTTTGATAATGCAGCAACTACAAAAGTAAAATATGAAGTATTAAAAGAAATGCTTCCATTTTTTTCAGAAGAATACGGAAATCCATCTTCTTTATATAGTATAGGAAGAAAAGCAAAAAAGGTAATTGAAGAGGCAAGATGTAGAACATCAAAATTGATATCTGCTAATCCAAGTGAAATATATTTTACAGGATGTGGATCAGAAAGTGATAATACAGCACTTAAGGGTTTTGCATATGCAAATAAAAATAAAGGAAATCATATAATAACATCTAAAATAGAACACCCAGCTATATTAAATACTTGTAAGAATTTAGAAAAACAAGGATTTAATATAACATATTTGAATGTAAATGAAGAAGGAATTATAAATTTAGAAGAATTAGAAAATTCAATAACAGATAAGACTATTTTAATTAGTATAATGTTTGCAAATAATGAAATAGGAACTATTCAGCCAGTTTATGATATTGCTAAAATTGCAAAAGGGCATGATGTTGTTTTCCACACAGATGCTGTTCAAGCTGTGGGAAATGTACCTATAAATGTAAGTCAAATGGGGATAGATATGTTATCTTTATCTGGACATAAATTGTATGGACCTAAAGGTATAGGGGCATTATATGTAAAAAAAGGAATAAATTTTGATAGATTTATAGATGGTGGTCATCAAGAAAGAAATAAGAGAAGTGGAACAGAAAATGTTCCAGGAATTGTTGGGCTTGGAAAGGCATGTGAACTTGCAAGAATTAATTTAGATTATCACCAAGAATACTTAAAGACTTTAAGAGATTATTATATTAAAAAAGTTCAAAGTCAGATACCAGATATAAAAATTAATGGATCTACTAAAAATAGACTTCCTGGAAATAGTAATATATCTTTTAAAGGCATAGATGCAGTTGCACTACTTTTAAAATTAGACGAAAAAGGGATATGTGCTTCAAGTGGATCTGCATGTAGCTCAGGAGATTCTAATCCATCACATGTATTAGTTTCAATAGGATTACAAAAAGATATGGCACAAGGAGCGTTAAGAGTAACTTTTGGTGAAGATAATAAAATAGAAGATGTTGATTATTTAGTAGATGTCCTAGAAGGTGCAGTAAAAGAACTTAGAAAAGACTAAAATTAAATAGTTTTAGTCTTTTAATATTATATTTTTAATTTCATTAAAAGAAACATTATCTGTAAAGACAACATCAAAGTTCTTATTGTAGAACTCTAAGTTTTCTTTAACTTTTGCTTCTAAAATACCAATTGTTAATGTTTTAGGTAAATTTTCTTTTTTAACCATTGAAATGTCTTCAATTAAATCACCAATCAAGATAATATAATCTTTTTTTGATAATAATTTTTCAAACTCATTAGGAAGATTTTTAATACGTTTATTTAAAGAATGTATCATTGTATCTGAAAATTTCTGCATAAGATTATTTTGAAATTTTATAAAGTTACTAATAATATATATATTATCATAGTAACAACTATTTATTTTTAAATATTCTTCAATAACATTACCAATACCTGCCGACATTATTATTACAGGAATATTATTATCATATAAGAATTTTAAAAATTCTTTAGCATATTTTCTAAACTGTAAACCACTATCTTTTACACATTTTAGTAATATTTCATGAGTTAACCCATACTTATAAAATAAATCCATATTTTTATTAAACCATTCATCCATGTATTTTTCTTTTGTTTTGAAATCTAAAGAATAATCTAATTCATAAGGATAGTATTTTTCTATTAGCTTTTTAGAAGCATTTATAAGCTCTTTGCTAAATACTTTTTCATTTTCAAGTACTGCCCATGAACCCATAGAAGAATTTGAAGTTAGAGTTCTATCAAAATCTATTACAACATAAAAGTTATTAGTATTTAATTTCATTTTTTTTAATTTATTATTATTTATATATAACATATTAACCTCTTTTTAATATAGAAATAGCACATTTAATTCCATCTACTGCGGCTGACATTATACCACCTGCATATCCTGCACCTTCTCCACAAGGATAAACACCAGATATATTAGATATTAAATTTTCATTTCTAATTATTCTAACAGGAGAAGAACTACGTGTCTCAACGCCTGTAAGTATTGCATCAGGATTTGCAAAGCCTTTAAGTTTTTTATCAAAATAAAGAATACCTTCTTTTAAAGTATTGTTTACAAATTCAGGCAAAATATCATTTAAATTACTAAGTGTTACTCCTGGCATATATGTAGGTTTAATTTTTCCTATATGATTAGATTTTATATTTTTTAAATAATCTTCTACTCTTTGAATAGGAGCATTATAATTACTCCCACCTAATTTATAAGCTCTCTTTTCTAAGTCTTTTTGAAAATATATTCCAGCTAAAGGAGAAGTATTTTCAAAATCTTCTGGAATTACATTTACTAAAATAGCACTATTACTATTTTTGCCATCTCTTAAAAATTTACTCATACCATTTGTTACAATAGTTTCTTTTTCAGAAGAAGAAGCAATTACCATTCCTCCAGGACACATACAAAATGAATAACAAGATCTACCAGTAGGTGCATGATATGCAAGTTTGTATTCTGCTGGTGGAAGATTGAGTTTAGTAATAGTTCCATATTGAGATTTATTTATCATTTCTTGATTGTGTTCTATTCTAAGCCCAACAGAAAAGTTTTTCTTTTCCATTAAAAAATTTTTTTCATATAATTTTTCGAAGGTATCTCTTGCACTATGTCCAATTGCTAAAATTACTGAATCTGTTTTAATTTCAGAAATTATATTATTATTTGTGTTTTGGTAAATTACAGATTGTATAATGTTATTTTTAATATTAAAGTCTATGACTTTTTCATTAAATAGAAATTTGCCACCTTTTGAAATTATATATTCTCTCATATTATGTATTATATTTATTAAATTATCAGTACCAATATGTGGTTTAGATAAGTATAATATTTGTTTTGGTGCACCAAAATTATAAAATTCTTCTAAAACTTTTTTACATAATGGATTATTAATACCAGTAGTAAGCTTTCCATCGGAAAAAGTACCAGCTCCACCTTCACCAAATTGTACATTTGAGTGTTCATTTAATATACCATTTTTTAAAAAGTTATCTACATCTTTTTGCCTTTCTTCTACACATTTGCCTTGTTCTATAACTATTGGGAAAATTCCATTTTTAATTAAAGTTAATGCAGCAAAAAGACCACTAGGCCCAGCACCTACTATTACAGGATTTGATAGACTTTTTCTATTTACTTTTATAGAAGGAAAAGTATATTCTTCTATATGGTCAAAGTTTATATATTTTTTTTCATCTTTAACTTGTATATCAATTGCAAATACATAAAAGACATCATCTTTTTTTCTTGCATCAATGGATTTTTTTGATATATTCCAAGAAATTATATCATTTTTATTTAGTTTAAATTTATTACACACATATTCAATTAAACCATCATCTGATAAATCTTGTTTTATCTTTATATTATTTATTCTTAGCATTTGTTCCTCCATATAGATAATATATCATATAATCAAAAAATTCAATAAAACTATTGACAATTTATAAATTAAATATTATAATTTATAAATGTTAGAGCAAGTGCAGGTGTAGTTCAATGGTAGAACCTTAGCCTTCCAAGCTAATGACGTGGGTTCGATTCCCACTACCTGCTCCATT
>CAZSMG010000073.1:0-6513 GCA_964608075.1 uncultured Clostridium sp.
TCTGTAAATGTATACATTCTATAAAATGACCATATTACTTCATTAGATCTATATGTCCAAAATGATGAAATACTAAAAATTGTATTTATTGCTCCAATTATTAATGCTCCAACAATACTAAACAACATAATTTTTAATATTAAAATTATAGTTATAGGTATTGAAAGTTGAACTAACATATAAATTGTAATTATTAATCCTAAAATAACATCTGCTATTGATACAAATTCTCTAGATGAACCAATTATAGAAATTAATGGATGCACTGGTCTTAATAAAATTTTATCAAAATCTCCATTTCTTATATACTTAGGTCCAATATCATATAAAGAGTCAAAGCAATACCCTTCTATTCCAATTGAAATTCTTGTTATTCCATATAACAATAATATCTGTTTAAAATTCCATCCTGCTATATTTTCTGTATTCTGAAAAACAATAAATATAAATATTAAACTTACTAGTTGTACAATTAATTGCGAAAAAATGCCAACAATACAATCTATTCTATATATTAGAATTTCTTTTAAAGATATACCTAAAAAAGATAAATATAAACTTATATTTTTTAAAATCTTTTTCATCTTAACCTCCATTTATTGTTATGTTCTTTACTGCATGATTGAAAAATATTTTTGCTATAAAATATAAAATAACTCCCCATATAATTTGTTTTAATATTAAAAAAAGTATTTCATTTGTTCCAATATTACCTAACCATATATTAATAGGGGTATATACTAATTCTTTGAAAGGTAACCATTTTGACAATTCTTGAAACCATAAAGGAAATAAAGTAATTGGAGCAATTATTCCAGAAAATATCTGAATTGTTGCCTTTCTTAAAATTTGCATACCCCAAATAGAATTTGTATAAAATCCGACATGTTCCTACTATCATTTGTATAAAAAATGTTATTGGTACCCCTAATATCATTACAAAAATGCATAAAATGAAGTTTATTATACTAGTTGGTAAAGCTAATTTCCAAAAAATTGAACATATAGCAAAAGTAGATAATCCAATTATTGCTGCAAAAGATAATTCTCCTAAGTTTATTCCAAAATAATATTGAAAATATGTAATAGGATTTAATAATTCTTTATTAATTTGACCATTTCTTATTGAATGTGCCATATCTTCATTTATTCCCCATATAGCTATTGAACTAAATGCTACTACTAAAATATAATAAGTTACCATTTGTGATATTGTAAAACCGCCTGCATTACCAGTTTGATTATAAATTGCTTGCCATACAAAAATATATACTACTACTTCTACTATTCTATTTAAGGTAAATAAATAAAAGTTTGACTTATATATTGTATATTGTTTAAATTGCATTTTAGCTAATGCTATCATACTTTTTAACATTGTTTGTGTTCTCCCTTATATATTTCTTTTAATATATCTTCTAATCCCGCTTCTTCCATATGAATATCATCAATTGTACAATATTTAGATATTTCATCCATAATTTTCATTATTGTTGTCTCATCATGACTAAATTTAATTTTTAACTTATTTTCTGCTTCTTCTAAAATTTGTACATTACTTATTTTTACTTTACTTGCTATTTGTATTTTCTTATCTTTGATAATAAATTCTGCTATAGTATATTTTCCATATTTATCTTTAAACTTTTGTTTTTCGCCATCATAAATTATTTGTCCTTTATCTAAAAGAATTATTCTATCACATACATCTTCTATATCTTTTAAATCATGTGTTGTTAAAATTACTGTTGTTTTCTTTTCTTTATTTACATCTTTTATAAATCTTCTGATATTTTCTTTTACTAAAACATCTAAACCTATTGTTGGCTCATCTAAATATACAATTTTAGGATTATGCAAAAATGTTGCAGCAATTTCACACCTCATCTTTTGTCCTAAACTTAAATTTTTTACTTGTTTATCTAATAAATCTTCTAATTCTAATATTTGAGTAAATCTTTTTAAATTCTTTTCATATTCTAAATTTGAAATTTCATACATTTTTTTTATTAATTTAAACGATTCTATTACAGGCAAATCCCACCATAGCTGTGTTTTTTGTCCAAACACAGCACCTATATTTTTATTATTGTCTATTCTTTCTTCGTTTGGAATTAAGCCATTTACTACTACTTTACCAGAAGTTGGAGTAAGTAAACCTGTAAGCATCTTTATAGTTGTAGATTTGCCAGCTCCATTTTCTCCTATATATCCAACAAGTTCACCTTCATTAATTTTAAAACTAATATCATTAACAGCTGTAAATTCTGTATATTTAGGATGAACTAAATGTTTTATATAACCGATTATTCCATTTTTATTAACACTTGTTTTATATTTTTTTACTAAATTTTCTACTTTTATAATTTCCATTAAATTCTCCATTTTTATAAATATTCTACATTATTTTACAATAAACTCTTATTTTATTCAATATATTGACATAAATATTATTTTACATCTTCTCGACATGTTTCGTCATTTTTATCTTACTATATTTGTTATAATTTTCACAACTTTTACATAAGGATTTTTTATCTAACTTTCCACACATACCACACACTGGTGGATATATTAAGTCTAGTATTTTATTCAAATTTCTCCTCCTAAAATCTTATAACAAATATCTTCTATTTTATATCCTCTTTCTTTTATTTTTCCTTTTTTTCCATTTTTAGTATTTCTTATGTATTGTACTTCATAATATATTTCTTCTTTATTTTCATTAAACCATTTAATTATTTTTTCTACTGTGCTATAGGCTTGAAATATACTTGCCAATATTCGTTTTTAGTTAGATCTTTTATTATTGCTATATACTCATCTTCGTAAAAATGTTTATATGATATTTTAAATCCAATTTGTCTTGCTATCGCTCCTATTAAGTTTGAGTGTGGGATATTGTTTTCTGAATATAATTTTAATTGTTCTGCTATATCAGATGCTAAACAATAATTATTTTTTATTTTTATATCTAATTTTGATTTTATCCCTTTAATTTCATATCTTACTTTATTTAAACCTATTTCCAAATTATCTACTCTAATATTGTTTTCTTTCATATAATTTATTGCATTTTGCATTAAATCAATTAATTGATTTGTACTATCACTTGTGCTTAATATATTTCTATATCTTTTCTCAACTTCAATAAAATATTTCCTAATAATTCTTCCTTGCTCATTATTCTCTATTAATGCTATTTCTTTGGCAACATCTAATTTTAGTATATATTCTTTCTTAGGTCTTCCCCCTGTACTTTCCAATAAAATTGTTGAAAAGTCTTCCTCTTCTATAAAATTATATTTTTTTATTCTGTCTGTAATCCAATTTGAAAAATCTCTTTTACTATTTAATGCTTCATGTAATTCCCTTGCATTAACTAACTTTTCTTTTATTTTACTTTCATAAATTGGTATAATTCCATCTTCTATCTTTCTAAATTCTATACTCATCATTCCTCTCTTTATAATTTTTAATTATTGAAATCTTTAGCGATATGCCTAAGATAAAAAATAAAATATAAAATAAATTGATTTAAATTTATTCTATACTATCATAATTGTTAATTTTTGTAAATAATATATAGATTTTATTCTTTCGACAAATTCCAGCATAATATTTAATCTATATTTGTTATACTTTTCAAAAACTAAAAAAGGACTTTAGCTATGAAAAATAAAAAATTTAATATTTATACTTTTATTTCAATAATATTTTTTATCCTTGTGTTTTCATATATGTTATTTTTAAATATCCATACACATAAATATCATGATGAATTTGTATATAGCTATATATATGGAACACAAGATAGATGTAATAATTTAATTGATGTTTATACATCTCTTAAAAATTTATATTTAACACATAATGGTAGAATAATATCTACTGGAATAATGTGTATATTACTTATGTGCCCTAAAATAATTTCTGATATCTTAAATTCTATTGTTTTTACATTACTAATTTATTTGGTTTATAACTATTGTACTAAAGATTTAAAAAACAAATATCAAAAATTTATAATTATGCTTTTAATATTTCCCATGTTTTGGTGTACATTGCCAGAATTTAATGGAACAGTAACTTGGTTTAGTGGTGCTATAAATTATATGTGGTCAACTACTTTTATGCTTTTATACATTTTCTATTTAATTAATTTATTTAAAAAAGATAAAGACATTAAAAATTATAAAACACTATTACCTTTATGTATAATATCTCTAATAATTGCATCTTTACATGAATCTATTGGAATAATATTAACATCCTTTTCATTTTTCTTATTTATTTATAATCTTATTATTAATAAAAAGCTACACAAACTATTTTTAATAAGTAGTATTTTTAGCTTAATAGGATTTTTAAGCATAGTTTTAGCGCCTGGCATTAGCATTAGGAGTATTGCAACATCACATGGAAATAATATTTCACAATTTAGTACATTTAAAACATCTATTAATATGTTTATTAATACTATTAGTAGTAACAAATTTATGTTTTTATTTATAGGTATTTTTATTATTTATCTATTTATTATAAATATAAAACATAAAGAAAATATAATAAAAAGCAAAGAATTTATTGTAAATATCTTTTTCTTAATATCAGACATATTAGTATATATTGCTATGATAAAATCTCCTACTTTTGCTGGAAGAGTTACATTTGCTCCATATATTTTATTTGTACTTGCTTTTTTTGGATTACTAAATATTATTAAAGGCTATAACATATTAAAGATAACAATTTTATTCTTTCTTTTAATATACTTTTCTTTTAATAGTTATTTTTCTATTAAAGAAACTTCTATTTTAATTAAACAACATTATAACGAATGGAAATTAAGAGATGAGTTTATAAAATCTGAAAAGAAAAAAGGCAAAAAAGATATATTACTAAATCCAATTACTACCAAGCTTAATAGTAAAATGTATGGTGGAGATATTTCATATTCTCCTACATACAACCATAACGGCTCTATGGCTATGTTTTATAAAGTTAATTCTATTAGATTAAAAAAGAATTATTATATAGATTTAAATTTTTCTAATTTAACTTATGATTGTAATAATACTGATATTACATTATATAATAATACTGAAGTTTTAACTGAAAAAATTACAATTCTTCCACAAGATGTTTATAATAAGCAAGCTCCTTTTAAAAGATATAAACATTCTGTAGATGGCGGAAATATTACTTTATATTATGGAATAAATGATCTAAACAATATTACCCTTAAATTTAATACAAATAGTAAAATATTTTACTTAGATAACATTCGACTATATAATTATAATAATATTGATTATACATATACTCCAAATCAAATTGAAAACTATATTTCATATTTAAATGACATTAACATTAATGTAATTAATAATAAACTAATATTAAATATAACTGGTAATAATCCATATATAAAATTGCAAGAAGCACTTTAAAAGTGCTTCTTATTTTATATTATTTTCTAATTTATTTAAATATTTATTTTTGTCAAATGTTTAATTCTAACCATTATAATCATAATATTCACTACTACACCTTGTGCATTTATGTTTTCTTACATCTGGTAAATTAAATGAAATATTCAATCCAAATGGATTAACTCCATAACCATTAATATTTAAATAAAATCTTGCTAAAGTATTATCTGTTTTCTGATATTGACTTTGGTATCCGGCTGTTCCAGATGAATAAGTATTTCCTGAATCGTTCTTCAGTGCCCAGTTTAATCCTGATGTCGTCCAAGCGCCTCCTGCATACCATTTTCCACTACTTCCTCCATTAAGTTGCCATGCGTATGAAGAATTCGTATAATTTTGAGCATTATTATAAAGATAAAATGAGACTGTGTCAGTTAAATTCTCAGTAGGATGGTCATATATAAATGTTGTAACATGATTTGCATCATCATGTGTAGATCTTGTAAATGAATTACCACTCCATGGAATATATGAAATATTATAATTATGTCCTAGTGCTGATCCACTTGAATATGTTGTTGATAAATTTACTCCACATCTACTACATTTATGATAATATACTGCAGCTGTTGTACATGTTGCAGCTGTTTTTAATGATCCTCCTGTTGTACTTGAATGTCCTAATGCATTACCGCTTGTGTATGTTGTTGGTAAATTTACTCCGCATCTACTACATTTATGATAATACACTGCAGCTGTTGTACATGTTGCAGCTGTTTTTAATGATCCTCCTGTTGTACTTGAATGTCCTAATGCATTACCGCTTGTGTATGTTGTTGGTAAATTTACTCCGCATCTACTACATTTATGATAATACACTGCAGCTGTTGTACATGTTGCAGCTGTTTTTAATGTTCCTCCTGTTGTGCTTGAGTGTCCTAGCGCTGTTCCGCTTGTGTATGTTTCTGTTCCTTTTTCAGTACATCTTGTACATTTATAATAATATGTTTCTGCATTATTACAACTTGCTGCACTTGCTAAATAATCAGCTGTTGTTGTTTTAGATGCAAAATGGTGACCT
>CAZSMG010000074.1:0-6269 GCA_964608075.1 uncultured Clostridium sp.
AATCATGATGTATGATGATTACCCAGAATGGAAAGTGTATTTAAATGCATTAGAAGCTCTATACCATAATCACCCAGTTAAATTAGATATCACAGGAACAATAGAAACTATAAGTAAAATTGATAAAGACATATTATACAAATGTTATAATACATTTTATAATCCATCTAATATGGCATTAGTTGTATGTGGTGATTTTAATCCAGATGATATTTTAGAAGAAATTAAGAAAAGATTAATAGAAAATAAATCAAATGGAGAAATAAAAAGAATATATCCAGAAGAACCAAAGGAAATAGTAAAAGAAAAAATAGAACAAAACATGGAGGTAAGTTTGCCACTATTTACTATAGGAATAAAAGATACAGACTTTAAGGAAGATGAAAAAGTTAAAAGACATATTGCGATTGAAATATTATTAAATATGATTATTGGGAGAAGCTCTAATTTATATAAACAACTATATAATAATGGAATTATATATTCTGGTATCTCACTAGATTATGAATTTTCGAGAGGATATGCTCACATATTAATATCTGGACAATCAAAAGAGCCTGAACTAATTTTTGAAAAGATAAAGCAAGAAATTGATATAATGAAAAAAATAGGAATAGATAAACAAGATTTTAACAGAATTAAAAAAATGATATATGGAAATTATATAAGAGAATATAATGAGGTAAGTGATATTGCAAGGATGTTTTTATCAGATTATTTTAAGGGGATTAATAGTTTCGATTATCTAGAAGAAATAGATACTATTAATGAAGAATATGCTCAAAGTATTTTAGAAAATCTATTTAAACCTAACAAAATGATTATTTCTGTCGTAAGAAGTAATTAGAAAAAAATATGATATTTTATCATACCATATATTATTATGTCGAAAGTTGTAAAAATAGCTAAAAATCCATAAAAAAAAGGCATATGAAACCTCGAAAAACAAAGAAAAAATTCTTGACTTAAATGTAAAAATATGTTAATTTATAAATATACTTAGGACAAAAAACAAAAAAAGGAGAGATGCCTTATGCTAAATGAAGAAATTTGTAAATTAAGAGATAAACTAAATAATAGTATTATTTCTGGAAATGACTATAGTGTAACTTATGGATTGAGTGTAGAACTTGACGAGTTAATTGCGGAATATTATAAAACAATACTAAAAGGTAATACTATAATAAAAAAATAAATTATATAAATTTGTATAAATCTCTAAAATATACTCATACTATTTAAGAGCATATTTTGGAGGTTTTTTAATATGAAATTTCTTAAAAATAAAAAAATATTAATTGTATTAATATTTATTTTAATTATATTTTCTACAATTTTCTTAAATGTATCTAAAGCTATGCAGCATTATCAAATAGTAGGTTCAAGTACAGGAATAGTAACAGCTACTATTTTAAATGTAAGAAGTGGACCTTCTACATCTTATTCCGTTGTGTCACAAGTACAAAAAAATGAATATGTAAGAGTATTTGCTAAAATTGGTACATGGTATGTTATTCAAACAGGTAAAGATTATGTAGGAATGGTAAGTGATAAATATATTAAGCTTGTATATAACCAAACTAATACATCCGGTGGACAGACAAGTACTACTTCTTCTTTAACAGAAGATGAAAAGCAAGTGTTTAATTTAATAAATCAGAAGAGAAATGAGGCTGGTCTTTCTAGTCTAAAAATAAATGACGAGGTTCAAAATGTTGCAAGAATAAAAGCAAAAGATATGGTAGATAACAATTATTTTTCTCATAACTCACCAATATATGGTACTCCATTTAATATGTTAAATAGTTTTAAAGTATCATATAAAACAGCAGGAGAAAATATTGCAGGAAACTCAAGTAATTCTAAAGCAGTAGAAGCATGGATGAACTCACAGGGACATAGGGCAAATATTTTAAATTCAAGCTATAATTATACAGGAATTGGTGTTGTAAATAGTAGTAAATATGGTAAAATTTATGTTCAAATGTTTATAGGAAGATAGAATATTTATAAAGAATATTATGTATTTTTATGTAGTATTCTTTTTTTTAGTATTGTAACAAAAATGTAATATAAAATTAATGGACACAAGTGAACTTCTAAGATATAATTGTATAAATATAATTTAAAGGAAAAGATATGTTAGAAAACCAAGGAAGAACCCTTCCAGAAGTTTTTAGAGAATTACAAGCGACCAGAGATGCTTCATATATACAAGCTTCTAGAAGTAGACAATTTCATAAGAAAAAGACACTTAAGATAGCAGTAAATAAAATGGCTACAAAAACTATAATTGTGGCTGTTATTTCTGTACTTTCTTTTTCAATTTTAATTTCATCTACTGGGTATATTTTTGCAGCAAACATAGAAGATAAAAAAGAACCAGAAATAGTTGGGGCTTATGAAGAAAATAAAAATGCTATTAATGTAGAAAATATAATATCAGAAAATATAAGTATAATAACTTCTAAAAAACTCATAACAGAAGAAAGAGAAATCAAATATAAAACAATATATAAAGAAAATAAACTATTACCTGAAAATGAGGAGATTATAATTCAAGAAGGTATAAATGGAAAAGAAATTGTAACATGTATAAAGATATATGATAATGATGAATATATAGATGAAACTATACTAGATAGAAGATTAATACAAGAAGCTAAAAATAAAATTATACAGGTAGGAACATCACAATATTTAAAAAAATATAATGTACATATTGGAGATTCAATGTATTTATTAAAAGAATCTAGCTTAAGAAAGGAACCTAATCAAGCATCAGAAAGTATTGATATAATTCCAGAAAGATTAGATGTAAAGTTATTAGATGTTTCAGATCAATATTGCAAAGTATCTTTTAATGAAAAAGAAGGATATATAAAAACAAAAAATTTAACTTCAGCTGAAATCAATCCAGAATTTGTTGAAGAGTGTAGAGTATTAAAAATAAAACAAAATTTAGACCCTGATATGGAATTAAATAAACCAAGTGGATTAAGCCTACAAGATTTTAAAAAAGTTTTATCTGGAAATAAAGAAGATAAATATAAAATATTTGAGAATAATGCAGAAGTTTTTTATAATATTGAACGTAAATATAATATTAATGGAATTTTTTTAGCATCTGTGGGAATACATGAAAGTAATTGGGGAAAATCATTTATAGCTAAAGAGAAAAACAACTTGTTTGGATATGGTGCTTATGATAGAAATCCATATGAATTGTCATATGAATTTGAATCATACAAAGAAGGAATTGAAATAGTTGCTAAAGCACTTGTGAAATTTTATATAAATAAACCTGGTACTGAAATTTATGATGGAGAGATTGCTAAAGGCTCATATTATAATGGATCAACAATTACAGCAATAAATATTAGATATGCAAGTGATGAAAATTGGTCAAATAGAGTATATGCAATAATGGAAAAGTTATATAACAGATTAAAATAGGAGAGTAGTAATGATAAAAAAATTACTAAATAATAAATATATACCAAAATTAATAATACTAATTTTTATAGTACTATTAATTATAATTATAGGAATTATATATAGAAATATCTTAAAGAGTAAATTTATAAATGAAATGGTTAATCTAGCACAAGAAAATGAAAATGTTATCTTTAAGATTGATAAGATATTACTTTATAGTAGTGCAGGAATTGATGATAATTATGATGAGACTATGAAGGATATTGATATTTGTCAATATACTGATATTGCAGTATATATTGATAATAAAAACTATATAAAAGAATTAACAGAAAAAAATACTATAAATGAGTTATATATTGATAATATAAATATTACTACAAACTCTAATATGGGAGAAAAAGATTTAAATTATAAAAATCCTTCAAATTTTGGAAAATATGAAACATTAGAAAGTGACCAAAGAATTGATTTTAATGTTGTACATTTAAATAAAGATAATGTAATAAATAATTATGATTATCCTAGTTTTTATACAGATTGTTCAAATCCAATAACACTAGGATATGTAAATAGAAATATAAAAAAACATAGTATAACAAAAGATGAAGATACAATTTCTTATGATGGTAAGATTTTAGAAGCTGCAAATGTCAAGCTAGAAGATATCAATTCTAATATTAGCTTTACAATACATATAAAAAATAATTTAGATGAAGAGTTTATACATAATACAAGTATTGATGTTTCTTTAGATGGAATATATAATGGATTTGTTGCTAAAATGAAAACAACATTTAAAGAACCAAATACATTTTTAAAATTAGTTAAATAATAAAAGGGATATTCTTAATTAGTAATATTTTTTGTAATTTATCTTAATATTGTATGTTTAAAGAATCTCTCTTGAAATTCTGTTAAAGCATTTATTGCATCATCTGAATATTTTATTCCTTCTGGTACAATAATTAATTTATCATCATTGTCGTCTAATCTATGTATTATAGCAATACATTCTCCACAAAAGTTCTCTACTGGCTCAAATACTCCTAAAATATAGCAATCTAATTCTTCACCATCATCACTTATTGTATTTGGAACATAGCCATAATTTAGTGGATATATGAATCCATGATTTGGATGTTTACTTCCCATACATCTATCAACTTTTACATTTACTTTTTTTCCAATATAATCTTTCATTTTTTCTAATCTTCCTTATAATTTACTATTTCTATTTTTAAGATGCTAATACTATATAGAGTACTATTCTCATTTCAAAAATTATTTGACTTTTTCTAAAAATCTGTGTATAATATAGATAGAAAATGAGAAACCATAGTTAAATATGGTTACCACTTATAAAAGCAATAACAACACATTCACTCGGTCAAAAGCAGAATGTGTTGTTATTTTTATTCCTTATCTAAAACTCTATTTACATATTGTATGTATATAATCGTCAATAAGGCTACGTTTATGGTTAACGATACCATTAAGGCTAATATTAAAAATAATATAAAACTCATAAACACCACCTCACTTTCTCATAGTCGAAACTATATTAGTAAAAGTGGCAACACAACTACTTATCTCATATCTATCTTTTACTACTATACTACATTTTGTGTAATAATACAAGAAAACAAAACAAAATTTTGTATATTTTTATATCTAAATAAAGTAATAAAATTAATGTATGAATTATGCTATTAACAACTTTAAATAAATAGCAATAAAGCACTAAATAATAAGATAGATAAACTCTAAATTATTGCTTAGTGTTTTTTATTTATACTATAAGAATTTATTTGTGACAAAGTACAGCAATTGTATAGTAAATTTTATACTAAACGGCAATAATCTGTAATAAGTAATTTAGTATAAGACAAAAAAATACTCCCTTTCAAAGAGAGTATTTCCGCATTTTCTTGGAGGCGTAAACCAAATCAGAAGAACCTACAAAGCCAGTAAAATAGCTATATTCAAGACTTTGCATTCCTTAATGTACAGCTATTGTACAGCATATTTTAGGAAGTATTGTTTAAAACATTGTTGTAAGTATTTGATGCTTTTTGAAAAACTATTCAAATTTTTTTATAATAAAATTACCCCAAATTGTATTTTCAGCCTTTCTATTTGTACTTGGGAGAGTTTCAAAATAATCAATAAGTTTAACAAATTGACTTGTATTATTTAATATTTGTGTCATTTCATCTTTGGTCAAATAATTGTAATATTTGCCTTCCTTTATCTCATATCCAGTTCCTATTTTAAAAGAAGTATAAATTATACCATTAACTTTTAAAGAACTTATCATTTTAATTAAAATATCTGACAAATTTTCTTTTTCAATATGCAATATTGAAGAACAAGCCCATATTCCATCATAAGTATTTATATCATTTAGTTCCTCAAATTTCATACAAGTTACTTCCTGATTTAAATATTTACTAGCTAACTTACACATTTCTATTGAGCCATCTATTGCTTTAATCTTATAGCCATTGTCTAAAAAATATTTACTATCTCTTCCTGAACCACATCCAAAATCTAAAATATATGCATGAGGTTGTAAATGTTCTAAGAATTTATTATAGTTTTCTTGTAAGTTCCCAACTAATGTTTGGTCACAATATATCTTTGCATTTTTATTATAATATTCTAAGGTATTGTATTTCTCTTCCTCCATAATTTCTCCTTTACAAAATATTGACTTTTCCTAAAAATCTGTGTATAATATAAATAGAAAATGAGAACCACGAAAGTGGTTGCCAAAAAGTATAGATAAATCATTCTCTTCCGTCAAAAAGCAGAATGATTTATTTTTT
>CAZSMG010000075.1:0-6075 GCA_964608075.1 uncultured Clostridium sp.
TATTTATTTTTATATCTCCATGCATTACAGATGTATTTTTTGAAAGAATTGTAATTCCTCTTTCTTTTTCTTGGTCATTTGAATCCATTACTCTTTCTTGTACTTGTTCGTTTTCTCTAAATATATGACTTTGTCTTAACATAGCATCTACTAATGTAGTTTTACCATGGTCAACGTGTGCAATTATTGCTATATTTCTTATTTTCTCGTTATTCATTTTTATTTCTCCCTTTTAATTACTTAATTTTGCTATTTCCTCACTATATTCTGGGTCATAGCTAGTTCCTTCTAATTCTTTAATAGATAATCCTATTTTTTTGTTATCTACATCTATATCTATTATTTTAGCATTTAATACTTGACCTAATTTTAATTTATCTTCAGGTTTTGTAATTCTTTCTTCTGATATTTGAGATATATGTATTAAACCTTGTATTCCTTTTTCTATTTCTGCAAAAACACCAAATGGCATAAACTTTACAATTTTTACCTCCACAATGTCATTTACATTATATTTTTCTTTTACTAATTCCCAAGGATCTTTTCCTTTTAAACTAGAAGATAATTTGATTCTTTTATTTTCTCTATCTAATTCCTTTATTGTAACTTTTATATTTTGACCTTCAGTTAATATACCATGAACATCTACATTTCTTTCCCAAGATATTTCAGATATATGTAATAATCCTTGTATTCCTTTATAAACTTCTACAAATGCACCATATGAGCTTATACTTTTAACTATTCCTTCATATTCTTTTCCAACTTCTACATTTGTCCAAAATTCATCTTCTATCTTTTTCTTTTCTCGATCGTTAAGTTCTTTAATTGAACCTATAATTTTATTATTTTTTGCATCATATTGAGTGATTACAAATTCTACTTCTTTTCCTTTATATTTATTTATATCTTCACCTTTAGATATTCCTGATAAAGACATAGGAATAAATATTCTAATTCCTTTATATTCGCAAATTAAGCCATTACTATTTACGTCTATTACATTTTCTCTAAATATTTCGTTTGCTTTAATCTTTTCTTCTAATTCTTTTTTTGCTATCCTTGATTTTACTCTTTTATATGATAATAAAACGTTTCCTACACCATCATTTAATTTTAAAACATCTGCAGTAATTGTATCTCCTATTTTAAATTCATCATTTGGGTCTTTATTGTCTTCAAAAGAATACTCATAAATAGGAATTAATCCATCTGCTTTATATCCTAAATCTACAATTATCTCTTTTTTACTTGTTATATTTATTATTCTTCCTGTAATAGTTTTACCTAATTTAACATCTTTTATAGAATTATTAAACAATTCTTCAAAATTTTCTTCCATAAATATCTCCTACTTATCATTAATCAAGACGCTTTTCTACCGAAAAACGTCTAAACTTTTAAAACATTAAAATTATACACTATTTCCACTATTTTGTCAAACTTAGTATGCTTTTCATTATTTTATTTGTAATTTCATCTAAGACCTCTTTATCTTTAGCATTTTTATATTCACTAAAATCTAGTGGCTTACCATATTTTATTATTACTTTTTTAAATGGTTTTTCTCCTCCGCTTATTCCTACTGGAAGTACTCTTGCTCCTGTTCTAACAGCAAAAAAGGCCGCTCCATCTTTTACTTTTTCTCCTTTTTCTAATCCGTTTCTTGTTCCTTCTGGAAATAAAGCTAAGCACTCTCCATTTTTTATTGTTTGAAGTGATTCTTTTAAAGCTTTAACTTCTTTTGAATCTTTTTTAACAAGTATAACATCAAAAACCCATCCTAAAAGTGCTAAAAATGGATTTTTAGTTAGTTCTTCTTTTGCTAAAAATCTAGCATATCTTCCACAAGTTACTTCTATTATAGGAGGATCTAAAAAACTTTTATGATTTCCACAAATTATAATTGGCTCATTTTGTGGTATATTTTCTTTTCCTATTACTTCCATTCTATAGACTATTTTACAATATGCATATATAGCACCTTTAACTATCCCTTGTAATATTGTTCTAAAAAACTCTTTCATGTTTAACCCCTCATTTATTTTATATTTGGTATAATATTACATCTTTTCTTTTATTATTTTTATAATATAATTTGTAACTTCTTCAATACTCATATTACTTGAATCAATATATATCGCATCATCTGCTTGTTTTAGTGGTGATATTTCTCTTATTCTATCTTGCTCGTCTCTTGATTTTATACTTTGTAATATTTCTTCATAATTTGATGGCATATTATTTTCTATATTTTGTCTTAATCTTCTTTTTGCTCTTTCTTCTGGCGTTGCATCTAAATATATTTTTACATCTGCATTAGGAAACACTGTTGTACCAATATCTCTTCCTTCCATTATTACATCCTTTCCCTCTGCCATTTTTCTTTGTAGATTTAATAAGCTTTGTCTAACTATTGGTAATTTAGAAACTGAAGATACAAAGTCAGTTACTCTTTTTGTTCTTATTTCTAAAGTTACATCTTCACCATTTAGTATAACTTTTTGTTTTCCATTTTCTTCTGTTAAATTAATTTTTATATTATCTAATAATTCTTTTATTTTATTTTCTTGGTCTACATCTATATTTTTATTTAACATATCTAATGCAACACATCTAAATGTCGCTCCTGTATCTATATTAATTAAATTCAATTTTTCACCTACTAATTTTGTGATGGTTCCTTTACCACTACCTGATGGTCCATCTATTGCTACTATAAATGACATCTAATTTTCCTCCCTTTTGCTTTCAGGAACATATACACTCTTTGCTACCACATCTAATGAAACAACATTCATTGCTGTTAAGTTTTCTATCTCCCTTTTTGCTTTTTCTTTAAATTCTTTTAACCCATCTATTACATTATATCCAAACATTACCATAACTTCCATATATATTGATGGTCCTTGTTCTGTCTTTTCTACTCTTGTTTTTAAAACTTTGTATATAGAAGGCACTTTTAAAGCTAATGCTTCTGTAATTTGTCTAAAAACCACATCTGAAATTGTAAAATTTCCCATATAACTAAATGTTGGTCTTATTATTGATTTTTCTGAAATATATGGTTTTTCGCCTAGTCCTTTTGATTTAAATATTTGTAATGGATCTAACAAATACCCCGAAAAGTCTTTTTTTATTTCAAAGGTTGGAACTGGTATAACATGTTTTCCTTCTGTCACCCTTATTCTCCTTGCTGTTTCCATTTCCTGTTCTGTTGCTACATCAGTTATATATGTTGTTGCACTTACAGCAGGAAGTCCTAAATTCTTAGTTATTTTATCTATCATGCCATCTGATGTACCTAAAATTAAAATACTATCTGGTTTATATTTTTTTAATGCTTTATGTATTTCTTGTTTTTCTTTTTCTTTTAAAAATAATGCATGCTTTACAGTTTCAATTTTTGTTGAAGCTTTTTTTGCAGATTCACCTGCAATTACTTCATTATCTTTTATAAGTAACCCATCATCAATTATAAAGTGAGTATTTTTTTCGCTTGCTACCATTTGTGCTCTATAACTTTTACCTGTACCTGATGGCCCCACAAATGCATAAACCTTTATTTTTTTATCTAATAACATATCATTCTCCTTGACATTTTATCTTCTTAATTATATATCATTAAATTAAAAAATACAACAAATCTAATTAGTATTTTTGTTTTGTACTTTTAATATTATAAACTATATTACTACTTAAAATAATTTAAGACAAATAAAAGGAAATTACACATAGGAAATTAATCTAATGTGTGATTTCCTTTAATCACATTTAATATTTTATTTTAAAATTTCTCTACTATGTCATCTACTTCTGCTATTTTTATGCTTCTAACATGATTAATTTTTTCCCATGTTGTTTCTCTTTTAAATAAACATTTAAAGTTTATAAGTAACCATGAACCAATAAATAATGGATAACAAAGTAGCCCTTTAATCATAGGTTTAATCGGTCTTTTATCTAGTAACATTATAAATACTGCTGTAGCTACTGGCAATAAAAATGTTGGTACCAAGTACATTACTACATTGTATATTAATTCTGCACTTGTCATCGCTTCACCTGCATACATAAAGAAGTTAGTTGCAACTAATAGAAGCGAAATTATAAACATTGGAATACTACCTAAAATATATAATAATCCATCAAAGTTCATTAATGTCTTATGCTCTTTTACTGCTATTGCTAAATCCTTTGTATAACGATTTATACATTGAATATGCCCTACTGTCCATCTACTTCTTTGCGACCAAGATTGCTTAAAGCCAACTGGTTGCTCATCATAAACTATAGCATCTGTTGCCCAACCTAGTTTTTTACCTTTTATTATCCTTTTTAAAGAAAATTCTATGTCTTCTGTTAAAGTTTCTGTATCCCATCCATTAGGTTTAATTACATCAAATCTAACCATAAATCCTGTTCCATTTAATAATGGTGATAATCCTAAATTGTATCTTGCTAAATGATAAAATCTGTGCATTGTCCAGTAAAATAATGCATATCCTGCTGTTACCCAACTATCTGTAGGATTTTTAATATCTCTATATCCTTGAACAACATCTTCACCTTGACATAGTTTTTTATTCATATTTTTTATAAAATCTTTATCTACAATGTTATCTGCATCAAATATAAAAAATGCATCATATGGAGCATTTTCTTTGATTTTTTGTGATAAAAACCAATTTAATGCATGACCTTTTGTTTTATTTACTATATCAAATCTTTCATATACAATTGCTCCTGCTTCTTTTGCAATTTTCGCAGTATTATCTGTACAATTATCTGCAATTACATATATATCATATAAATCTTTATTATATGTTTGATTTTTCAAACTTTCTACTAGATTTGCTATAACTTCTTCTTCATTGTGTGCTGGTATTATAGCCATAAATCTATAATCTTTATTTACTAATAGTGGTTTATCCTTTAATTTTACTAATGAACATAAACTAACCATTAATTGATATAGCCAAAATATTGTTACTGTCCATACTAAAGCTTCTCTTAGTATATATAAATATTCCATTTTTTTACCTCTCTTTTTAAAAAATAATATTTCTTTTATATATTATTTTTTCACTTTTTACATTATACTATTATTGTTAATTTTTTGCAATAAATTTTCAATGTTTTTTTGGAATTTTTTTTACTTTTTTGTTGTTTCCGTAGAAACTTCTGTATATTACTATTGTTTAGGACTTATTGGAATTTTGAGAAAAGAGAAAATTTAAAATTAACAATAAATTAAATAATTTAACTAAATTTCTTTTAAAATATCTTGATAAAAATTTTTAATATTACTAAAAGTCAAGTCTTTATTTTGCATTATATTATACTTATAGTTATATTTTTCTATAAACTCATCTTTTATAAAATAGAGTTTACTTTCTTCAATTTTCATTTTTCAACTTCTTTCTAAAAAAAATAAAAAGGAAAGCATTAATTGCTCCCCTATACAAAATTATATTTATTACCTAGTTCTATTTATATTTCGCCCTCTAGGAGGCGATTAACATTTGTTATACTTATAATACGCTAAATCTAATTTATATGTCAACTAAATATAATAAATATTTATTATATTTATGCAATTAAATTTAAATTATTTATTTTAAAATGTTTTCTTATTTTTTATCACTTATTATAGACATTTTTAATATATTTCTAATATAATATAAGAAATTAAATAAGAAGGTGTGTTTATGGATAAAAAATACAAATTAGCAATTGTGGGTGCTACTGGATTAGTTGGAAGAACTGCTTTAAAAGTTTTAGAGGAAAAGAATTTACCAAATTTTGAATACACTCTATTTTGTTCTAAAAAATCAGCAGGTACTAAATTAGAATTTTTAGGAAAAGACTATATTGCACAAGAATTAACTGAAAGTTCTTTTGATGAAGGTTTTGATTTTGCAATATTTTCAGCAGGTGGAGAAACTTCTAAAAAATATGCTCCTATTGCAGCTTCAAAAGGATGTATTGTTGTAGATAATAGTAGTGCTTTTAGAATGGATGAAGATGTTCCATTAGTAGTACCTGAGGTTAATCCTGATGATATAAAATGGA
>CAZSMG010000076.1:0-6067 GCA_964608075.1 uncultured Clostridium sp.
CATAGCGGGCGGTTATTGTTTCACTTCGTTTCACAATGCTAAAGCGTAATATAAAAGGAAATCATTTAATTATTGATTTCCTTTTTCTATTAACATATCTAATAAATTTGATACACTAGGTAAAACAGCTATACTAAGTTGCTTTAGTTCATCTTTTGCATTTTGAACACAATAGCCATTAAATTTTTTTATCATATCTAAGTCATTATAACTATCTCCAATTGCATATATGTCTTGTTTATTTATTTTATGCACTTTAGCAATTTTTTCTACTGATTTTGCTTTATTACATTTTGAAGAAATAATTTCAACAGATTTTGTTGTGTTTATTACATAGCTTTTTAAGAAAATTTTATATTTTCTATTTATATAAGTATTTACTTTTTTTACTTCTTCAATAGTTGAATATTCAATGTGCATTTTTGTTAATCTTCTACCAAGGATATTTACAGGACTATTTAATATAGTACAACCATACATATTTGTTATATTAGTTGGAGCTAGATTTTCAAGAATACTATTTTTTACCCAATTTTTAATTATACAATTACTTATAAATCTATTATCTTTATCTATTATTGTTGCTCCTTGATTAATTATTACATAATCATATTCTAAAGGATATTTAGATAAAGCTTCTTTAAATTCATTATATGATCTACCAGTAGCAATAATAAATAAATTTCCTTGTTTTCTAAATTCTTTAACTTTTTCAATATTTTGATTAATATCCATATCATTTAAATGAAATGTGCCATCAAAGTCACTAACAAGTATTTTTTTCATAAAATCTCCTCTTCTTTGGTTATAATATATTCTATAATAACATAATAAAAAAAATATATAAAGTATATTTTCAAAAATATATAAAAAACATAGTTGCACATAAATGTTTTTTAGCATATAATTCATAAAGAAAACTATTAAATAGAGGTATTTTTATGAATAAAAAAATTTATATAAAAGATATAATAAAATGTACACAAGGAAAGTTAATAATAGGAAAAGAAAACGATGTTTGTCAAGAATTTTCTAAAGATACTAGAAATATAAATAAAGATGATACATATATAGGAATAAAGGGAGAAAATTTTAACGGAAATTTATTTTGGAAAGATGCTTTAGATAAAGGGGCAAAAACAATAATTGTAGAAAATATAGAATTTACGAATAATGACTTAGAAAATTATAAGAGCAAAAATATAATATTAGTAGACAATACTCTAAATGCATTATATAAAATTGCAAAATTCAAAAGAAGTTTATATGATATACCAGTTATAGCAATTACAGGAAGTGTTGGAAAAACAAGTACAAAAGATATAGTTGCAAATGTTGTAAGCCAAAAATATAAGACACTAAAAACTGAAGGTAACAATAATAATAATATTGGTCTTCCATTTACAATATTAAAATTAAAAGACCATCAGGCTTTAGTTATAGAAATGGGTATGAACCATTTTAAAGAAATTAGTTTACTTACAAATATTGCAAAACCTACGATTTCAGTAATTACAAATATAGGAACATCTCATATAGGAAACTTGGGTTCAAGGGAAAATATATTAAAAGCAAAACTAGAGATTTTAGAAGGTATGGAAATACCTATTTTAGTAATTAATAATGATAATGATTTACTAAATGATTGGAATATAAAAAATAGTAATAAATATAATGCATATACATATGGAATAGAAAATAATAGTAATATAATGGCTAAAGATATTATATTAAATGATAGTGGAAGTAAATTTAATTGTATAACTAATAATGGAGAATTTAGTATTAGCGTACCAGTGAGTGGTAATCATTTTGTATATAATGCTTTATGCGCGGTAACTATCGGAAAATTACTAAATATAGAAAATACTGACATACAAAATGGAATAAAAGAATTTGAACTTACTAAAAAGAGAATGGATATATTAAAGATAAGTAATAATACTACTATAATTAATGATTCATATAATGCAAGTTATGAATCAATGAAAGCCTCAATTGAATATTTAAGTAAAATAAACGGAAATAGGAAAATAGCAGTATTGGGTGATATGTTTGAACTTGGAGAATTTTCAAAAGAGTTACATGAAAAAGTGGGAGAAGAAGTTATTAAAAATAGTATTGATATACTTATATGCTGTGGAGAAAATTCAAAGTTTATAGTAGATAAAGTGCAAAAATTAGGTATGAATAAAGACAATATTTATTACATGAATAATATAAATGAAATTACAGAGAAATTAAAAGATATTTTAGAAAAAGATGATGCAGTACTTATTAAGGCATCAAACGGAATGGAATTTTTTAAAATAGCTCAAAAAATACAAAATTTATAAATTGAAAGGATTTACTATGAATAAAATTAAATTAGGTGTTGTGTTTGGTGGCATGTCATCAGAAAATGAAGTTTCTTTAAAGTCAGGGCTACATGTTTTAAACAATTTAAATAAAGAAAAATATTATATATATCCAATATATATTGATAAATCTGGAACTTGGTATGAATATAAAGAACAAATTAATCCTAATATAAATATTAAAGATATTAAAAATATAGAAAAAATAGATAGTTTAGAAAAATATTTAAAAAATTTAGATAAAATTTTTCCTGTTTTACATGGGCTTTATGGAGAAGATGGAACAATACAGGGATTGTTTGAAATGATGAAAATACCATATGTAGGATGTGGAGTTTTAGCATCAAGTGTAGGGATGGATAAAGTATATAGCAAAATTATATTTAAAAATGCAGGGTTTGACCAAGCACCATATTGCTATGTTAGAAAAATTAATGATGAGTATAAATTTATTGATAAGAATTTTAATGAAGAAGAGTATAATTTAGAAGAAATTGCAGATAGAATTTTAGAAGAAGTGAAATTCCCTATGTTTGTTAAGCCATCTAACTCTGGTTCTTCTGTTGGAGTAAATAAGGCTGAAAATATGGAAGAATTAAAAAAATGCATTTTTGAAGCTTCAAAATATGATAGCAAAATATTAGTTGAAAAGGGAATTGATGCAAAAGAAGTTGAATGTGCTGTAATAGGAAATCAAGACGAAATTATTACTTCATGTGTTGGGGAAATAATATCTGCAGAAGATTTTTATAGTTTTGATGCTAAATATAAGATTAAAGAATCAAAAACATTAATTCCAGCAGATATATCTAAAGACGAAAGTAACAAAATAAGAGAGTTAGCAAAGAAAGCATTTAAATGTATTGATGGAAAGGGTTTATCAAGAGTAGACTTTTTCATAGAAAGAAATTCAGGGGAAATATATATTAATGAGATTAACACATTACCTGGATTTACAGAGATAAGTATGTTTCCGAAGTTATTTAAAGAAGTAGGAATAGAGTATAGTGATTTGTTAGATAAATTAATTGAATTAACATAAATATAGAAATTATAAAAAATCCGTAAAAACTATGGATTTTTTATAATTTTTTTGATAAAATAGTCTTACCAAACTTTGGGAGGATGTTAGATGATTTTTAAAGATTATTACAAGATATTAGAACTAGAAACCAGTAAAGTATCTTTAGATGAAATAAAAAGTGCATATAGATCTGCAGCTAAGAAATATCATCCAGATATAAACTTAGGAGATAATTTAGCAGAAGAAAGAATTAAAGACATAAATGAAGCATATAAAGTTTTATCAAATGCATCATCAAAGAGGAAATATGACAGAATGTGGAATGCAAATGTAGGAAAAACGAAAAGAGCATTTGAAGAAAGCAAAAGAGATTCAAATTCAATATTTAGTGATTTTTTTAATATGTTTTTCGGGAATGTAGAAGCTCAGGAAAAAAGAAAAATAAAACAGAATAAAATTGCAGTAAAGGGTGAGAATGTAGAAACTGAGATAAAAACAAATATAGAAGAATCTTTTTATGGAGTAATTAAGAAAATCTCACTAAGAACAATCGAAGGAAATATGAAAACATTTTCTGTTTCAATACCAGCAGGAATTAGGAATGGAGAAAAAATTAGATTAATTGGACAGGGAAAACCAGGTCAAAATGGTGGAAAAAATGGAGATTTGTTTATAAAAATAAACATTGAAGATAATAGTAAATTTAAATTAAAAGGATATGATTTATATACAGATTTATTATTAACACCATGGGAAGCTGCACTTGGTACTAGAGCTAAAATTAATTCCATAGATGATGAAACACAAGTATATATACCTCAAGGGATACAAAGTGGTGAAATAATAAAAATACCAGGAAAAGGATATAAAGATGGAAAAGGTAGCAGAGGAGATTTAATAGTAGAAATTAAAATAATGGTACCTAAAAACTTAACAGAAGAAGAAAAAGAAATATTTGAGAAATTAAATGATGTATCGAAATTCAACCCACGTGTTGAATAAATTAACATAAATCATAAAAATAATCTATAAATGGTTGACATTATTATACATTTATAGTATAATAAAATATGTGATTAACTTAAGATAAACCATGGATTAAATTATAGGAATGAGGTGTAATTTTTTTATGGAGTCATGGCAAGGAAAGCATTTTAGTATAACAGACCCAAAAGATGTAAATACTGTTATTTACAAAATCAATAAAACAGAAAAAGAATTTTTAAAAGATTCTCCTGAATATACTGTTGAAAGATTAGATTTTACAGAAGAGTTTAGAGGAGAATTAAAAAAGAAAATATTTTTTGTTGATGACCCATCTGATAATGAAGATCAATTAGTAATATTATCTTTTGGAAAGGAAAAAGTCGTTGTAAATATGGCTTTACTTTATGATGATAAAATTTCAATTAGTAAGAAACCTATGCCACTTAAATTTAATAATTTATATTCTGAAGAAGTAACAGAATATAAAGATTTTAAATATACTCCAAATTTAAAAAGACCGATATCTATTATAGATCCAGAAACAGCAGAAGAAATAAAGCCAACACTTTATTTTGATGAAGAAACAAATGAAGTTAAAGGAAAATGTAAATTAAAACCGTATAAATCTTATTTTGCCTTTGAAATTAGAGACAAAAAAGAAAATTAGGAAGGAAGTTGATTATGAGTATAAGTACAACTAATAATTTTGGACCAGCAATTGTAATTTATAATTTTAACAGAAATAAGGAACTTGAAGTTGAAAGCAGTGGAAGTATGGCATCAAAAGATATAATAGACACAATGGATATTTCAGTAGAAAATCATACATGTGAATTTGATGAAAAGAGTAGAGTTTCTAGAAGAGTAAAATCTAACGGAGAAGTAATAAAAGTAGATTCTAAGAAAATGAAAGCAACAAGAGATGCTAGAAAATTAGCTGGAAGAAATATAAAAGTAACTGCTACAAGACAAAGTGATGAAGAGCTAGATAAATAATAATTACTAAAGAGAAGGTGATTTTTATGAATTACAAAATTGAAGGAGCAATAAGAAGAAATAAAAAGAATTTTATATTATATATAATATTATGGTCCATAGCGGCTATACTATTAATTCCGCCTTTTGCATATAGTAGCTTTTTAGCTAATGCTAAAGGTTCTTTTGATTTACAGGTCTTTTTGGAAAATTTTCCAATTTCGCTTACTAATCCTTTTGGGACAATTGGAAATCTAATTTCATCAGAAGCTGTAGGAAGCTATTTTTCAACAATATTTTATTTTACAATAATATATACAATATTTTTCTTTATAGGTTTTGTTAGATCAGCACCTAAAAATGAATATACTGATATAGAACATGGATCAAGTGACTGGAGTAAAAATGGAGAACAATATAGAATATTAAGTAATAAAAAAGGTATTATTTTAGCAGAAAATAATTATTTACCAATTGATAAAAGAGGAAATACCAATGTTTTAGTTGTTGGACGGATCAGGTTCTGGTAAATCAGCATCATATTCAATTCCAAATGCTTATCAAATGTTAGGATCTTATGTTTTTACAGATCCTAAAGGAGAATTATATGATAAAACAGCAGGATTTTTAAAATCAAATGGATATGAAATAAAAATATTAAATTTAGTTAAGCCACAAAATAGTGATGGATATAATCCTTTAATGCATATATCATCAGAATTAG
>CAZSMG010000077.1:0-5902 GCA_964608075.1 uncultured Clostridium sp.
AAGAAAATTTAATTTAATGTTTAAAACATTTCAAGGTGTAACAGAAGATAGTAAATCTGAAATATATTTAAGACCAGAAACAGCACAAGGTATATTTGTTAACTTCAAAAATGTAATCAGAACAACAAGAAGAAAATTGCCAATGGGAATTGCTCAAATAGGAAAATCATTTAGAAATGAAATAACACCAGGAAACTTTACATTTAGAACTAGAGAATTTGAACAAATGGAACTTGAGTTTTTTTGCAAACCAGGAACGGATTTAGAGTGGCATAAGTATTGGAAGGACTTTTGCAAAAACTGGTTACTCGATTTAGGAATAAAAGAAGAGAATATACGTTTAAGAGATCATTCACCTGAAGAATTATCTCATTATAGTAATGCAACAACAGATATAGAGTTTTTATTTCCATTTGGATGGGGAGAATTATGGGGAATTGCAGATAGAACAGATTTTGATTTAAAAAGTCATATGGAAGTTTCAAAAGAAGACTTTTCATATTTAGATTCAGAAACAAACGAAAAATATGTACCATATTGTATAGAACCATCACTTGGAGCAGATAGAGTAGCTTTAGCATTTTTATGTAATAGCTTTGATGAAGAAAAAATAGCAGATGGTGATGTAAGAACAGTTTTACATTTACATCCAGCACTTGCTCCATACAAGCTTGCAGTATTACCATTATCTAAAAAATTATCAGAAAAAGCAGAAGAAGTATATTTAAATCTTTCTAAAAAGTTTATGTGCGATTATGATGAAGCAGGTTCAATTGGAAAACGTTATAGAAGAGAAGATGAAATAGGAACACCTTTCTGTGTAACAATCGATTTTGATACTTTAGAGGATGAAAGTGTTACTATTAGAGATAGAGATACGATGGAACAAGTAAGAGTTAAAATAGATGATTTAGAAAGTTGGGTAAGTAAAAAAGTTTGCTATTAAATGTAATATTTTTTAAGAAGGTTCAAAAAATGAACCTTCTTTTAAGCTTTATAAATTTCTTTCATATAAATCTTTTATATATACATCTTTTTCTTCAAAATTATCTACAAATCCTATTTTTGCCATATCATTGTCTACACCTTGAATCCACACTAACCTATTATCAAAATACACATCACATTTTTCCTCATTATTTAAAATACAATTTATTCTTTTATAATCCATAATATCTCCTCCTTTAACTAGTCTTGGCCACTTATTAATATAATTATATACATATAATTTAAAAAATATACAGTAAAAAAGAGTAAAAATTATTTACAATAAAATAAATTACTTACACTAGTTTCCTAAGAAATTTTTCAATTTTCCTAATTCATATGATATTTATGTTTCAATATGTGCTGACATTTTTGTTACTATTATATTTGACTTTTTAGTATACTTTTAAGTATATTATCACTTTTTTCTAATAATACTAATAATATATTAGTATTACAAAAAAACATTGCAAATATTATATTTTTGTGTTATACTAATACTATAAAAATGGAGGACACGACCTATAGTGTCGGTAAATAGGATAGGTTTAACAAATGGAAGACACGGCTTGCAGTGTCTATAAATAGGGCAAGCTAAAAAATGTATTTGGGGGCTTTCTTTTAAAGATAGCTCCCATTTTATAATATTTAGGAGGAAATAGATGCAAATAGAAAACGGAAAATTTTATTTTATAAGTAATGAATTTATTAAAAAATATGGTGCTAAATATAATTTAATGGAAAATAAAGAAACAGGAACTAAAAGACCTTGTTATTTTTGCTTTAAAGATAAAGTATATGAAAATATTATATGGTTTGTTCCTATTTCCAAACAATATGAAAAATACAAATCTATTTATAAAAAGAAAAAGAAAAAGATACATAGAGAACCATTAAATTTTGTTTTTGGAATTGTTAAAGATGAAAATGCTGTATTTTTAATACAAAATATGTTTCCAACAACTCAAAAATATATTGAAGAAAAATATCAGGTTAGGAATAATGATGTTACAATTTCAATGCCTTTACAAAAAGAAATTATAGAAAAAGCAGAAAGCGTATTAAGACTTGAAGAAAAGAATATCCATGTTGCCTTTTCTAATTTAATAAACTTTAGAGAAGAATTATTAGATAATTTTTAAGATCTAAAAATTTAATTAATTATATATTATTTTGAAAAATTTTTCATGTCTTTATCCTGAAAGAAAACATATAAAAATTGACTTATCTAAATTTATAATATAAAATGTATATGTAATAACAAATGAAGAGAGGGGAAAAACAATGGATATAAAATATAAAAATCAAAAGATTAGAGTAGATAAAAAAATAAAAATTCTAGACTTATTTGAAGATGAAATAAAAAATAACGAATATGAGGTAATTGCTGCAAAAGTAAATAATGAATATGAAAATTTAAATTATGAATTAACTAAAGATGCGAAAGTAGAATTAATTGATGTAAGTTCATCTGAAGGTATGAAAATATATAGAAGAACGTTAATATATATTATGGGAAAAGCATTTGAAGAATGCTATCCAGGTATTAAAATTACAGTAAATTATCAATTAAATTATGCAATGTTTTGTGATTCTGATAATATGGAAATAACAAAAGAAATGATAAAAAAAGTACAAAGTAAAATGAAAGAGATAGTTGATAAAGATTTGGAAATTAAAAAAGTTGTAATGACAAGGAAGGAAGCTAAAGAGTTTTTTGAAAAAGAAAATACTATAAGAGGAAGATTGCAATTAGAATTTAAAGAAAAAGAAGATATAGAACTATACTATTGTGAAAAATACTATAATTATTGTTATACAACTTTAGCACATAGCACAGGATGTACAAAAGTATTTAAATTGGATAAATATAATAATGGATTTTTAATAAGATATCCAAGTAAAAGTAACCCAGATAAAATTAAACAATACGAAGAAACTAAGAAATTAGCATGGGCTTTAAACGAATATAATGATATTCACAAAATATTAAATGTAAATTTAGTACATAAATTAAATAGAGCTATAAGAGAAGATAGGATAGAAGATATAATAATGCTAGATGAAGCTTTGCATGAAAAAAAGATTGCAAAAATTGCAGACGATATAGCTAAAAATAAAGATATAAAGATGATATTAATTGCAGGTCCTTCATCTTCAGGGAAAACAACATTTGCAAAAAGATTAGGTATTCAGCTAAGATTAAACGGATTAAAGCCTGTTACAATATCGGTTGATAATTATTTTGTTGAAAGACAAGATAATCCAAGAGATGAAAATGGTGATTATGACTTTGAGTGTATAGAAGCTATAGACCTAGAATTATTTAATGAGCATTTAGTTAAATTATCAAATGGTGAAGAAATAGATGTTCCAGAATTTGATTTTATAGAAGGAACCAAAAGATATAACGGGAAGAAACTATCTTTAGCAGATGATGAGGTATTAGTTATTGAGGGAATTCATTGTTTGAATGATAAATTAACTAGTAAAATCCCAAAAGAACAAAAATATAAAATATATATAAGTGCATTAACAGTACTAAATATGGATTATTATAACAGAATATCTACAACTGATACGAGATTAATAAGAAGAATTGCAAGGGATTACCAATTTAGAGGTTATTCAGCACTACATACAATTGGCACTTGGCATAAAGTAACAAGAGGAGAAGTGCAAAATATATTTCCATTCCAAGAAGAAGCAGATAGTATTTTTAATACATCTTTAATTTATGAATTAGCAGCTTTAAAAAAATTAGTTATGCCACTTTTAAAAGAGATTGATAATTCATATCCAGAATATGCAGAAGCACAAAGATTAATAAATATATTACAATATTTTGAACCAATTCCAAAAGAAAAGATACCAAGTAATTCATTACTTAGAGAATTTTTAGGAGGAAGCGCATTTGATGAGTAAATAAGGAAAGGAACAAAAATGTTAGAAAATAGTAAATTTACAAGAATAGATGAAGAATTTATATGTGAAAATTGTGGTACAAAAGTAAAACCTTTAGGATATTCTTGTAGAAATCATTGCCCTAATTGTTTGCATTCAAAACATGTAGATGTAAATCCAGGAGATAGAGCAGAAGAGTGTGAAGGAGATTTAGAGCCAATAGGGTTAGAAATAGATAGTAAAAAAGGATATGTTATAATCTTTAAGTGCAAAAAATGTGGAAAGATAAGAAAAAATAAAGCTGCTAAAGATGATAATATGGATTTAATTATTAACTTAAGTAATAAGCAAATTTAAGAATATTGTGAAAATAATAAATGAAAGTCAAGAAATTACTTAAAATAACTATATAAATAATATATAACATAAACATGTACTAAATTTTAAGTGCATGTTTATATTTTTTTAATTTATTTTAAATCAAAATAAATTAATTCAAAAGTTTTAATCTTAAATTTCCAGGTAAAATAATTGATAAGCGAAAAAACTAAAAAATATTATATACAACGGAAAATAATAGAAAAATCGAATAATAAACATATAAGTTATTATGAATTTTGGGTAAAACAGAAAAATTATTATTAATGGCAAAGTAATTGGGAATATCTATAATTAAGTAGATAAAAAAAGAGAATTATAATACATATTTAAAATTTTATAAAGTAAATGGATTTAAGCAGGTTTAAAAATAGAAAAATGTCGAAAAATGTAAATGAAAAATGGAATTAAATGTAAAAAAATCGTTGAATTAACTAGAAATATGTGGTAAGATAGCAATACATTTCTAAAAAAGAAGTGGTGTTTCAATTAAGTTATTATGCAAAGAATTGATTATATCTTTGTAGGATAACAATTTCTTATCATTGAGTTTGTCTTATGGAGTTTTTTAGAAAGGAGCCTTTGTATGAGTAAGACAAACATTAAGAAGAGAACTTTAAAAACAATTATTTTAACGGCAGTACTTTTAGTAGCATTGGTAGGAACTTCTACAACATCTTTTGCTGCTAACCATTATGTTGGTAGAGTTACAACATCAACTTCGTGGACAACTCTTGCAACTTCTACAAATGGTTTTAACTGCAATGTAGCTGTATTTAACTCCAGCACAGGAACTGATGGGCTAGGAATTCTTAGAGCTGATATTAGAATGCTTGGAAAGTCAGGCAATGTAATATGGGAAGAATCAAAAGCTTGTCCAGGTAGTGGGACAAGGGTATTTTATTGTGGCCCAGATGTATATACTATACAGATAAGAGTAAAATATTCATCTGGGTTTGCAAGAGCTTATCAAACAACTGATCCGCCAAACTAAAAATAATAATTAAATAATTTCTTCTAGGACAAATCAATGATAAGAGAGTAAGGTGTCTTTTTTTAAAGATACCTTACTTTTAAAAAATTGCAAACATTATATTATTGTACTTTAATTAAATATTGTAAAATATGAAATAACACTTTGATGCAAAGATATAAGTCTATAATTAAAGTGGTTTACTATAGCTAAGCAAAATGAAAGGAGGATAGACATGAATAAAATAAGTAAAGTTTGTTTATTAATAATCTTTATATTATCCATTGCATTAGTAATTACTACATATTATTGGATGTATTATAGAAATGCTTATTTCAATATAGCTAATGAAATAGTTCAAATTACCCAAAAAGATAATGTTGACAATAAAATACAATAAAAGAAGCAAAAGAAAAACTAGACAAAATAAGAGAAGATGAAAAAATGCAAGAACTTGCATGATGGAAAGAAAAAGCAATATATGAAGAAAATACGATAAAGAATCATGCATATAATGAAGGTTACACAATTTTCAAGACAAGAAATAGAAAGATTATAATTTTAATATTAAAGCTCTTTTAGCTATATTTGCTAAAGGAGCTTTAAGTGTAAGTAACCTTCCGGCTATGCCGGTAGTAACAAAGGCTTTAGCTATGTAGT
>CAZSMG010000078.1:0-5629 GCA_964608075.1 uncultured Clostridium sp.
AAAGGTGCTTTATGGTTAGATGCTGATAAAACTTCACCATATGAATTTTACCAATATTGGAGAAATGTTGCTGATGATGATATTAAAAATGTTCTTTGTCTGCTTACATTCTTACCAATAGATAAAATAAATGAACTTACATCTTATAATGATGAAAGAATTAATGAAGCAAAAAAAATAGCCGCTTTTGAAATAACAAAATTAATACATGGCGAAGAAGAAGCAAAAAAAGCAGAACAAGCAGCTACAGCCTTATTTGAAGGACAAGGAAATTTAGATAATATGCCATCTACAAAATTAGATGATATTAATATATCTATAGTTGATGCAATTGTTTTAACTGGTATTGCACCATCTAAAGGTCAAGCTAAAACTCTAATTACACAAGGCGGTATTTCATTAAATGATGAAAAGATAAATGATATTTCTTATAATTTATCAGATAAAGATTTCTCTGAAGGATATGCTATTTTAAAGAAGGGTAAAAAAATATATCATAAATTAGAAAAATAAAATGTGATTTTCACGTTTTATTTTTTTATCTACTCTTTTCAACTATATCAACAATATCTGAAACATATTCACCAATTACTGGAATATTTAATGTTACTATTTTTCTGAGAACTAATATTAAAATTGCAGTAATAATAGTAATACCTATACCTATACCTACTCCTCTAAATACACCTGCATACAAATTTCTTAAAATTATTTCTTTTCTACTACCTAATATATATATAAGTTCATTAACATTCATTTCTTCTAACATATTAGTCAATTTATTTATACTTTTGTCTAATAATTTATTTTTTCTAAACATAAATCCACCCTTTATTTTAGGGTGGATTATTTTTTTTATTTTATTCATATTAATTTTCGTTAACTTGATTATCAATAGTATTATTTTCATTTATAGTATTTGTAGCATTTTGGCTATTATTTGTTTTTTGTTCCTCTTCTTTTAAAGCTTCTAATTGATTTATTAAAGTTTGAAGTTTTTCTATATCTGTTCCCATCATTTCCCAATCATTATTGTTATTTGATTCTGTAAGATTATTATTTGCTTTAATTATTGCTTGTATTAGTCCTTCTAAATCTTCGGTATTTTGAACTTCTATGTCTACAGCATATTTAGAAAGTAAATTTTTAAGTGCTTCAGAAATATTATTTCCAATTGCAACTTTATTTCCTGATGTTACAATAATCTTTTTAAGTATTGGTATATCTGATTCATTTATCATTATCTGATAAATTGGCTCTACATATAAAATAGTATTTTCAATTGGAATAATTATCATCTGTTTAGTAATTTTTGTTCCTGTTACATTTAAAGCTTCTAATTCTGCTGAAATTGTTTCATCTTGTGCTAATTGAGTATCTAATTGCATTGGTCCTAAGATATTACTATCTGATGAGAATTTGTATGATTTAAGTTTACTATTTCCATCTTCATATGATCCTACTAAATATGCTATTATATTTTGTTTATTATTTGGTGTAAATGCTTGAACTAGTCCCAATTTTTCTTTTTCTGAATCAACTGTTTTTACCATTGTATAATGTGCAATAAGTTCTGTACCTGTAGATTTTGTAGTTTGAGTAGTATTGTATTTTGCAAGTTCCCATATATCATCATCTCTATATAATACATCTGGTTTTACATTATGGTACAAAGTATACATACTAGATTGTATATTATATAAATATTCTGGGTATACAAAATTTCTAGATATATCTTCAGGTATTTTTTCATCTATATCTTGAAATAGATTTTTATATGTATTTCTATAAGCCATAGCAATCGGATCTGTTCTATCTGTTATATAAAAGTGCATTTCTCCTGAATAACTATTTATTAATACTTTTACTGAGTTTCTAATATAGTTTATTTTTTGTTTAGAACTTTCATATATTATATTACTATATGAAGAATAAGGATAATTATTAGATATTGTATATGCATCTAACACCCATATAATATTTCCTTTATCATCTATTACTGTATATGGATTTTCATCATATAACAAATATGGTAATGCTTTTTTAGCTCTATCTATTATATTTCTATTTATTAATATTTTGCTATTGTTCGTTATTGATGATGAAAATGCTAAATTAATATTTCCTTGTTTAATTGCAAGTACAATTCTATCTATAAGTCCAAGTTCTAGACCTGCTTTTCCTGTATACGTATATTCGTGATCTGTTCCATTTTCTTCTGTATAATCATATTCTGATTTATTTTTTGTATTTGTAACTATTGTATTATTTGTTTCTAATCCAAAATATATTCTTGGCTGACTAATATTAATTTTATCTTTTTCTATACTTTTTTGAATGTATTTAATATTTCCTGTTTCTGTAGTATTTGTTGCTGATGTTATTATCTCTCCATATCCATGAGTATATTCATATGTTTTATTATTATAAGTTCTTCCTCCACTTACAATTTCTCTTGGAGAAACATATACAAGTCTATCTTTTCCATCTATGTTATATCTTCCTATATTTGGATTTCTGTAAGTATAATAACCATTATTTGTTTGGTTATTTTCTAATGTTTTTGCAACTGCATCTTTACTTATTATTGCAATGTTATTTAATACATTTGCATTTTTTTCAGTTTCTTCAACTGTTATTGTTCCTGAGTATTGTATATTTTCCTCATCAATATTTATTCCATATGCATTTTTAGTATTTTCGATATTATATGCTATATATTGCTTCTCTTTATCTAATTCATTTGAATTAACAAAAAGTATATCAAATCCTACCATAACTATAAATAATCCAATTAAATATGCTGGTAAAACAGCTAAACTGATTAATGCTTTTTTCATATTAGATTGTTTAAAATATTTAATAGTCATAAATATTGATACAATTATAACTATTGAAAATAATCTATATCCCCACAATTTTATTGTTGCTTCTGTAAATCCTGCCCCAATTAACTCTACTTTTTTATTAATAGTTAAGAATTTTTGCAAAACTATATTTTGTGTATTAAATAATGTAATTAAAGCAATTCCTATTGCTATTAGTTTTACATTTCTTATACCTTTTTTCATTAATTTACTTTCTTTTAACGTTTTTCTATCTATTCCTTCAAAGTACATATTAAATACAATTACATAATATACAGCCATATATATAGTTAGTCCAATTATTAAAAATATAAAATAAATAATAAATATTTCAATTACTGGTTTTATAAACATATAATATGATATATCCATATTAAATATTGGATCATTTATTCCAAAAGATACATTACTTGTAAATAATATTATTTTATTTAATAATATGCTTGAAACTATTACACTTCCTATTGAAGAAATAACTAATGAAATAGATTTATTTAAAAGTTTAGGCATTGGTTTTTTCTCTTGATCAAAGAACTCTTTTAATCCTTTTTTTATTCCTCTATTTGTAAAATACATAACTATATATAAAAATAAAAAGTTTATTCCCATTATATAATATTTATATTTTAAATTAGTTTGAAAAATATCAATATAACTTTCACCTAATTCTTTGTATTCTAAATAGCTTCCCTTTAATGATATATATGTTCCTAAAGCAAATATGATGATAAATAATATTACAAGTACCATTCTTAATTTGCCTTTTTTCTTTAGATTTTTGTTTTCTTGTTTTACTTCTTCCACTAATTACTCCTCCTATTATATTATTGCATTTACAAAATCTTCTTTATTAAATATTTCCATATCATCTATTGCTTCTCCAACTCCTATGAATTTAACAGGTATTTTATTTTCTTCAACTATTCCAATAACTACTCCACCTTTTGCAGTACCATCGAGTTTTGTTAAAACAAGTCCTGTTATGTCTGCTTCTTGTTTAAATGCTTTTACTTGTGATATTGCATTTTGTCCAGTAGTTCCATCTATTACTAATAAAACCTCTTTTGATGCACCTTCCATTTCCTTATTTATTACTTTTTGGATTTTATTAAGTTCATCCATTAAATATTTTTTATTATGCAATCTTCCTGCTGTATCTACTATTAAAACATCTGCATTAGTTTCTTTTGTTTTTGCAATAGCATCATATACAACTGATGCTGGATCTACTCCTTCTTCTCTTTTTACTATATCTGCTCCTGATCTATTTGCCCATATTTCTAATTGTTCTACAGCAGCTGCTCTAAATGTATCTGCGGCAGCTACTACTACTTTTTTACCATCCTTTACCAACCTATTTGCTATTTTTCCAATTGAAGTAGTTTTTCCAACTCCATTTACTCCAACAACTAAAATAACTGATGGTTTAGTTTCTAGCTTTAGCAAATTATCCACATCATCAAATATCTTTTTAATTTCTTCTCGTAATGCAATCTTTACATCTTCTTGTTCTTGAATATTTTCTTTTTTTATTCTTTGTCTTAAATTATCTATTATTTTTAAAGATGTATCCATTCCTATATCTGACATTATCAATATTTCTTCTAATTCTTCTAATAATTCTTCGTCTACCTTTTTAAATACTGAAAAAACATTGTTTAATTTATCATCAAATGAATCCTTTGTTTTACTAAGTCCATTTTTTAATTTATCAAAAAAGCCCATAGCTATCTCCTAACACTATTTAATTGTTCGAATGGTATTATATCATATTTAAAATAAAATTTCCATTGTTTTGGTAATTTTATACTATTAAATCAATTATATATCAAATATTCACAGATTAATGATTTTCTTTATAATTTCCATATCTTCTATTTTGTTAATTCCAAAGCACTTTTTTCCTAAATCTTTTATAGAAGCACCTAAATGATACATTTCTTTATTGTCTATTACAATAAATCTGTCATGAAATTTGTTTGTTTTAGCAACTTTTAAAATAGGATATTCTTTATTGAATTTTTTAATATCTAAATTTTCAATATTACTTTTGTCTGACGTTAGAATAACAACTTCTATATTGTTCTTCTTTTTAGCTAACATTTTCAAAACACTATCATCAATATAATTGTCTATAATCAAAATCTTGTTATTTGCTTTTTTTATAATATCTATAATAATACTATATGCATCATAAATTTGACCATCAAAAAATATTCTTTGCTTTATGTTTTCTTCGAGTTGCAATTGATCAAATATTATATCAAATTTCTTGTCTTGTTCAATGAACTTTTTGTCCATTTTATTTTCAATGTTAATTACTTTTTCAAATAAATTTTTATTAGTATTTATAAATTTTTTCATTTCTATAAATGCTCGCATAATATTTATACTTACTTCTATTGCAATATCGTTTCTTAATACTCCTGATAGCATTGCTATTCCTTGCTCTGTAAATGCATAAGGCAAATATTTTTCACTTCTATATTTATTATTTTCTCCCTTTGATGTGGTTCCATTTTGGAACCACATCTTATCCATTTCATCCTTAGTAAGCTGAAAACAGAAATCTTCTGGAAATCTATCAATATTTCTTTTTACAGCTTTATTTACATTTTTAGTTTCATAATGATATAGCATAGCTACATCACTATCTAACATAACTTGTTTTCCTCTTATTGTATATATTAAATTTTTTATATCTTCGTTAGTTAATTCGTTTTGAATTTCTAATTTATTTTCTTCCATAGATTCACATCCTT
>CAZSMG010000079.1:0-5423 GCA_964608075.1 uncultured Clostridium sp.
TGCAAAAAGAGTATTAGGAGAAAATATTGAAGTTACTATTCCAGGAAGAGAAAAGGGATTTTTTGCTATGCTAAAAAGACTATTTAAAAAATAATACATTTGGAGGTTAAAGGATAATGTTTGAAAATATAATAAATTTTTTTAAAAAATTAACAAAAAAGGAAAATCAAGTTTCAAATTCTAAAGATGCGGCAAAAGAAAGATTACATTTAGTATTATTACAAGATAGAGCTAATGTTTCTGCTGATTTTTTAGATCTAATGAAACAAGAAATTATTGAAGTTATTAAAAAATACATTGAAATAGATGAAGCTGCAATTGATGTAAGGCTTACTAATAAAGAAAATGGTGATGGAACAAATGGTGCTCCAGCTTTATATGCAAATATTCCTATAGTTAATATAAAAGAAGAAACAAGGAAGATTTCAGATAAAGAGGACAAACCTAAAGAAAATAAACAAGACAAGAAAGAAAATAAAGATAAAGAAGAAAAAATATCAGAAGTAGAAGTAAAAATAGAAGAAAATAAGAAAGAAGAAGTATCAGAAGAGACAAAGAATAAAAAAGAGGAATTAGAGGAAAACAAAGTAGAAGAAAAAACTCAAAAAGAAGAGTCTGAGGAAAATAAAGGTAAAGAAGAAAACAAAGACTCTCAAACAGATAATTAGAAAAAGAGTGATTTGATGAGGATAAAAAAGTTAAAGAACATTGAGTGGTGGGTACTTATATGTGCGATTATATTATGTATTATAGGATGTATAGCACTTTTTTCTGCAACTCAAGAATCAAATTATGATGAATTTAAAAAACAGATTATATGGATTGTTATTAGTATAATTGTAATGGTTATAGTAATGTTTATTGATTATGAAGTATTGGTGAAACTTTCACCAATACTTTATGGTGTATTTATAGTATCACTTATAGGAGTACTTTTTACAGAACCAATAAATGGTGCTAGAAGTTGGATAAATTTTGGATTTATTTCTATTCAACCAGGTGAATTTGCTAAAATATTTGTTGTTATGTTCTTAGCATATATAATATCTAAGATACAAGAAAGAGGAAGAGAAGAAATTAATAAACCATTAAAATTATTAGCAGTTTTATCAGCTGTAGCACTTCCTATCATATTAATAATACTAGAACCAGATTTTGGAACAGCAGCAGCTTATATTATTTTATTAGTTTGTATGCTTTTTGTATCAGGATTAGATAAAAGATATATAATTACATCAATATTTATAGTAGTGATATTAGTTCCAATTATGTATTTATATATTCTTCCAGGTCATGCTAAAACAAGAATTGATGTATTTTTGAATCCTGAATCAGATGCAAGAGGATCAGGATATAATATAATACAATCGAAGCTTGCAATAGGATCAGGTCAGCTTACAGGAATGGGAGTGTTAAAGGGAAATCAAACTCAACTTGGCTTTTTACATCCTAAGACTACAGATTTTATATATTCTGTAATAGGAGAAGAAATGGGATTTATAGTAGCAGGTGCAATAATAATACTTTATGTTGTACTAATAACCAAAGCTCTTTATATAGCAAAAACGGCAAAAGATAATATTGGTGCATATCTTGCAACAGGCATAGCTGGAATATTCTTATTCCATATGGTTGAAAATATTGGTATGACAATTGGACTTTTGCCTATAACAGGAGTACCATTACTTTTTGTAAGCTATGGAGGAAGTTCATTAATTACCAGTTTTATTGCAATAGGTCTGCTTTTAAATATTAGTGGTAAAAGGCAAAAGACGATTTTTGTTAAATAATAGCATTAAAAATAAAAGAGGAAGGAAATGTATTTAAAAAAGTTAAAAATCGGAAATGTAGAATTAAAAAATAATATTATACTTGCTCCAATGGCAGGAATTACAGACCTGCCATTTAGAACTATATGTAAAAGATTTGGACCATCACTTGTATGTACTGAAATGGTAAGTAGTAAAGCAGTATTTCATGATGATAGCAAAACAAAAAAACTTATGAATATAGAAAAATTGCAAAGACCTATATCTATTCAAATTTTTGGTAGTGATGAGGAATCTATGGCATATGCTACAAAATATGTAAATGAATTTGCAGATATAATAGATATTAATATGGGATGCCCTGCACCTAAAGTTGTCAAAAATGGGGATGGAAGCAAATTATTATTAGATTTAGATAAGGCTCAAAAAATAATAAAAATAGTTGTAGAAAATGCAAAAGTTCCAGTTACATTAAAATTTAGAAAAGGTTGGGATAATGAAAATATAGTTGCAACTAAAATTGCAAGGATTGCAGAAGATAATGGAGTTCAAGCAATTACTATTCATGGTAGAACCAGGAGTGAATTTTATTCGGGGAAAGCAGATTTAGAAATTATAAAACGAGTAAAAGAAGAAGTTAATATTCCTGTAATAGGAAATGGTGATATTGTAGACGAAGAATCTGCACTTAATATGTTTAAAGTAACTAATGTTGATGGGATAATGATAGGAAGAGGAGCATTAGGAAATCCATGGATTTTTAATAAAATAATACATTTTTTGGAAACAGGGGAAAAGCTAAGTGATCCTACTCCAGAAGAAAAGCTTAAAATTATAAAAGAACACATAAACATGCAAATAAAAGAAAAAGGAGAATTGGTTGCAATAAGAGAGATGAGAAAACATATTTCTTGGTATACTAAAAATTTAAAGGATTCAAGTAAGTTTAGAGTAGAGATAAATAAAATAGAAGACAAAGAAAAGCTTATATATGAATTAGAGAAATATTTTAAGAATATTTAAAATATTAGTGAATAAAAATGTCTAAAGGAGATATTCCTTTAGATATTTTTTATTTTTAGGAGGAGTTAACTTGAATAAAAAGAAGATTATTATATTTATTACTATACTTATATTAATAGTTTTATTATTAATTATATTTTTTAATAAAAAATCGGCTAAAACTTTTAAATTTGGAAATAATATGAATAGTCAACAAATTGTAGATTATATTTTAAATATTAATTCATATGAAGTAGATGCAAATATCGAAATTAAAAGTAATAAAAATACTAATAAATATCGTATAAAACAAAAATATGTAAATCCAAATTTAAATTCCCAAGAAATATTAGAACCTACTAATATTTGTGGAGTAAAAATAATAAGAGATGGAGATAATTTAAAGCTAGAAAATACAAATTTGAATTTATCAACAATATTTGAAAATTATAATTATATTGCTGATAATTGTTTGGATTTAAGTTCTTTTATTGAAGAGTATAAAAATTCTGATTCCTCAGAGTACGTTGAAGAAGAAAATCAAATAATAATGAAGACTAGAAGTAATAATAAAAATAGAATGTATAAAAGTTTATACATAGATAGAAATACACATAATCCAATTAAATTAGAAATAAAAGATAATAACCAAAATTCTGCAGTTTACATATTATATAATGAGGTAAAGATAAATAGCACAAATAAAGATAATGTTTTAGCTTTCAAATTATATAATTTAGTAAGTAGCATATAGAAAAGTTTTTCTTTACTTCGAGTTAATATTTTAAATTTACAAATATATAGACTTATAAAAATAGTAATATTAGGAGTGAAGAAAATGATAATTAAAAGAGGCGATATGTTTTATGCAGACTTAAGCCCAGTTGTCGGATCAGAACAAGGCGGAATAAGACCAGTACTAATTATACAAAATGATTTGGGAAATAAATATAGCCCTACAGTTATAGCTGCTGCAATTACTTCTCAAACTAATAAAACAAAATTGCCTACACACATTGAACTTGGTGAGAATACTAGCGGACTTAAGAGTAATTCTGTAGTGCTTGCAGAACAAATAAGAACAATAGATAAAACAAGATTAAAAGAAAAAATTGGTCATATAGATGATATAAATATCATAAATAAAGTAAATAATGCATTAGGCGTAAGTTTTGGTTTAGAAGAGTAAAAGCTTAAAGTTATACTTTAAGCTTTTTTAGTATTTTAATCTCACTATATAGATTTTCTATTATGCTTTGTTTTTGAGCAAAAGCTTTATTATATTCATTATACACATTAAAGAAATTGTCTAAAGTTTCATCTTGTTTTAAAAGAAGATTTATAGCCTCTAGATAGTAATTTTTATCTTTTTCTTTTTTAGCACATTCCATTTCTTTTATATATTTTTCTATTTGCTTACATCTTTTAATTTCTTCTTTTAGATAATTAATATAATCTTTAATAGAATATATTTCATAATTAACATCATCTAATACTACTTTTATTAAACATTTTACTATTTTAGGGTCTATTTTTCCATATTTATTATTTTTATCTGGAATTGATTGATCTATTAATATTTTTAATGTATCAGATATCCCAATATGTGTTTTATATTGTCTTTTATTTACAAGTGCATCATATTCATCTGCAACTTTAATAATTTGTGCTTCGTAAGGTATATCCTTTTTAGTTAACCCTTGTGGATACCCAGAACCATCTAGACATTCATGGTGATAGTATGCACCTGCACTATATGGTCTTAATTTTAAATCTTTCACACACATATTATAACCAATTGTAGTATGCGTTTTCATTTTTTCATATTCTTCATCTGTTAAAGGTGCAGCCTTTTGTAATATACTAGAAGGTATAAATATTTTACCTATATCATGAAGATATGCACAAATAGTGCAATATTCAGTAAATTCCTTATTACAATGTAAATATTGACATAGCATACAAGTTATACTTGCAACATTTTCTGAGTGTTTTCTTGTAAACACATCTAATCCATCTAGCATATTTAATTGATAGCGCATATTTTCATTTAAGTTATATGATTTTAAATTAGTTCTATCATAAAAATCAAAGACTTGTTCTTTCATAAATTAATCTCCTTATAGAAAGATAATATCATTAATAAACTAAAAGTGCAATATAAAAAATGATTAATCCAAATAATATACAAGTATTGACTTTAAGCCGAAAAGTGATTATAATTTTATAATAGCAAGTTAAGATAAATTGGAGGAAAATAAATGTATAGAACACATAATTTAGGAGAATTAAATATTAAAAATGTAGGAGAAAAAGTAGAACTTTCTGGATGGATACAAAAAATAAGAAACTTAGGTGGGATGGTATTTATTGACTTAAGAGATGAATTTGGAATAACACAAATAGTTATAAATGATGAAAAATTACAAGAAGAAGTAAGAAATGTATATACAGAAAGTTGTATAAACATATCTGGGCAAGTTGTGGAAAGAGCAAGTAAAAATACTAAAATTCCTACAGGCGAAATAGAAGTTGTAGCAGATAGTATTAAAGTTTTAGGTAAATGTAAAAATGTTTTGCCATTTGAAATAAATACAAACCAAGAAGTAAGAGAAGATTTAAGATTAGAATATCGATTCTTAGATTTAAGAA
>CAZSMG010000080.1:0-5316 GCA_964608075.1 uncultured Clostridium sp.
GGAACTTTAGATAAAAAATTAAATGTAAAAGCTAGTAGATTTACTAAAACAGCTAAAGAAAAAATAGAAGCTATAGGCGGAAAGGCTGAGGTGATTTAATTGTTTAAAACAATAAAAAATGCATTGAAGACACCAGAGGTTAGAAAAAAGCTTTTATATACATTAATATTAATAGTAATTTTCAGATTTGGATGTTATATAACAGTACCTGGAGTTGATATCATAGAATTAAATGAAGCTATGTCATCATCACAAAATGGTGTAACAGGACTTATAGATATGATATCAGGAGGAGCATTTTCTAGATTTTCTATGTTTGCAATGTCTATTACACCATATATTACAGCTTCAATTGTTATTCAATTATTAGGTATGGTTATACCTTCATTAGAAAAATTAACTAAAGAAGGTGGAGAAGAAGGAAGAAAGAAAATTAATAGATATACAAAATTATTAACAATAGTTTTAGCATTAGTTGAAGGTATAGGAATTTATTTATCTTATAGTTCATCTGATATATTTGTTAATCCAGGTTTATTAACAGGAGCATTGGTTGTTTCTGCTTTAATTGCAGGTACATCAATACTTATGTGGCTTGGAGAACAAATTACAAATAAAGGTATTGGAAATGGAATATCTATTATAATTTTTATAGGTATCGTTTCAGGTTTACCATCTCTAGTACCAACTATTTGGAACTTTATTATTACAGATAGTGGATTTAGTACAACAGGTCTATTATTATCTCTTGGATTAATAATAGGAGCTTTAATATTAGTTGCAGGTGTTGTATTTGTACAACAAGCTGAAAGAAAAGTACCTGTGCAATATTCTAAAAAAGTAGTAGGAAGAAAAATGGTTGGAGCACAAAATACTTACATACCATTAAAGCTTGCTATGGCAGGAGTTATGCCAATAATATTTGCGTCATCATTTATGACATTTCCAGCTATGATTATACAAATATTTGTAAAAGACATAGCTACACAAACAGGATTTTTAGCAGGACTATATAAATTTTCAATAGCTACATCATCATCACAAGTAGGTATTGGATATTCAATAGCTAATGCAATAGTATATTTATTATTAATTATGGGATTCACATATTTTTATACATATGCTACATTTAATCCAGCAGAAGTATCTAATAATATAAAGAAAAATGGTGGATTTATTCCAGGTATTAGATCTGGAAAACCAACAACAGAATATTTATCATCAATAATATCAAAATTAACATTATTTGGAGGATTCTTCTTAGCAGTAATTGCTATATTACCAATGCTCTTAAGATTTACTTCACTAAATGTTACATTTGGAGGTACGTCAATATTAATCGTTGTTGGAGTTGCATTAGAGACTGTACAACAATTAGAATCTCAATTAGTAATGAGACATTATAAGGGATTTTTAGAATAAGAAATTGTGTCAGAGGTTTTTCCTCTGTCACATTTTCGAGTTTTTAAATATAATATTCTTTTTAATGATTATTTAAGTTAGAATGATCATTAAAAAGGTTATTATACCAAAAGATAAAATGAAAAGGAGTGTTGTTTATGAATATAATTATGTTAGGTGCACCGGGAACAGGAAAAGGAACTGTTGCAGGAATACTTGCTGAAAAATTAGATATACCACAAGTTTCAACAGGAGATATCTTTAGAGAAAATTTAAAAAATCAAACTGAACTAGGTAAGATTGCAAGTAAATATATAAATGAAGGAAAACTAGTTCCAGATGATATCACAATTGGAATTATAGATGATAGACTTAAATGTGATGATGTAAAAGAAGGAATAATTTTAGATGGATTTCCAAGAACTGTTTTTCAAGCAGAAGAATTAGACAAAATTTTAGAAAAGCAAAATAGACAAGTAGATATGGTAATAAATCTTATTACTCCTGAAGAAGAAATTATAGAAAGAGTTGTAAATAGAAGAGTTTGTTCAAATCAAGATTGTAAAACAGTATATAATATAGTGCTTAATCCACCTAAGATAGAAGATATATGTGATAAATGTGGAAATAAATTAGTAAAAAGACCAGATGATAATCCAGAAACTATAAAAAATAGAATAAAAACATATTTAGATTCAACAGCACCATTAGTAGAGTATTATGAAAACAAAGGAAAACTAGTTACTGAAACTGTAAGTAAAGATGTAAAATTAGGTAAAGAAGTAGCAGAAGAATTAGTAGAAAGAATAAAAGGAGAATAGCCTAAAAATGGTAACTATTAAGTCAAAAAAAGAAATTGAATACATGGAAGAAGCTTGTAGAGTTGTAGCTACTTTATATGATAAATTAGAAGGAATTATTAAACCAGGGATGTCAACATGGGAATTAGACCAAATTTCTGAAAAGATAATAAGAGATTTAGGGGCAATTCCTGCTGAAAAGGGATATGACATTGGTATTAAGGGTGTGCCACCATATCCAGCAACTATTTGTGTTTCTATTAATGATGAAGTTATACATGGAATACCATCTAAAAACAGAATTATAAAAGATGGTGATATCGTAAGTGTAGATACAGTTGCTTTAAAAAATGGATTTAATGGAGATGCAGCAAGAACATTTATGATTGGGAATGTATCAAAAGAAGCAAAGAGATGTGTAAATGTTACAATGCAAGCATTTTTTGAGTGAATAAAATACGCAAAACCAGGAAATAGAATAGGTCATATTGCTCATGCTATAGGAGAATATGTTAAATCACAAGGATATTCTGTAGTAAGAGAATTCCAAGGACATGGTATTGGAAGACAGATGCATGAAGATCCAGGAATACCAAACTATGGAAAAGCAGGAAGAGGATTAAGATTAGAACCTGGTATGACACTTGCAATAGAACCTATGGTAATACAGGGGAAACCTAATATTTTAGAACTTGATGATGGATGGACAATTATTACAGAAGATGGAAGTTTGTCAGCACATTATGAAAATACAATTTTAATTACAGAAAAAGAGCCAAAAATCTTGACAATACTATAAAAATAATATATAATAGTTAAGTCATAATGTAAAATGGCAAAAATATGTAAAAGCTCTATAAGGAGGCGATATCTTGGCTAAAGAAGATATTATTGAAGTAGAAGGAATAGTAGTAGAAACACTACCAAATACTAACTTTAAAGTTGAACTTGAAAATGGACACCAAATATTAGCACATATTTCAGGAAAATTAAGAATGAATTACATAAAAATTCTACCAGGTGATAAAGTAAAAGTTGAACTTTCACCATATGATTTAACAAGAGGGCGTATTACTTGGAGAGCTAAATAAATGATTGTTTTATTGCTTTAGCAATTAAAAATCATTATATTATATACAAAAATAAATATACAAAAATAAATAAAATTTATTTTTGTAAAAATTGTAAATAATTAACCCAAATAAATAAAATGTAAGAAATTTAGGAGGTGCAAGAAATGAAGGTAAGACCATCAGTAAAGAAGATTTGTGATAAATGTAAAATAATAAAAAGAAAAGGTGTAATTAGAGTTATTTGTGAAAATCCTAAACACAAACAAAGACAAGGATAATTTTGTTAATAACACAAATTAGGTAGCGGCTGTAAACTTAAATTTTAAGTTTTTTTATCAGATTTGTGTTTATATATATGTCTAAAAAATCTAAAGACTAGTTTAGTAGCTAGTGCATTTCACCTTTAGATTATAATAAAGACAAGCAATTTATAAAATTAAAATAAAATTTTTGGAGGTGCAAAAAAATATGGCTCGTATAGCAGGAGTAGATTTACCTAAAGAAAAAAGAGTAGAAATAGGACTTACATACATATATGGAATAGGTGTATCAAGTTCTAGAAAAATTCTAGAAAAAGCTGGAATAAATCCAGATACTAGAGTAAAAGACTTAACAGATCAAGAGGTTAATAACATAAGAAAAGTTATTGACGAGTCTTATAATGTTGAAGGTGACTTAAGAAGAGAAGTTGCTTTAAATATTAAAAGACTTACTGAAATTGGATGTTATAGAGGTTTAAGACATAGAAAAGGTTTACCAGTAAGAGGACAAAGAACAAAAACTAATGCTCGTACAAGAAAAGGTCCTAGAAAATTAGTAAGCAAAAGTAAAGCAAAATAAAACGTAAAATTATAAAACAACAAAATAACGAGGAGGGAATTTTATAAAATGGCTGATAAAAATGTAACAAGAAAAACTGTAGCTAGAAGAAATAGAAAAAACATTGAAAAAGGTGAAGCTCATATTCATTCTAGTTTTAATAATACAATAGTTACAATTACAGATACTCAAGGAAATGCAATATCATGGGGAAGTGCTGGAGAATTAGGTTTCAAAGGTTCAAGAAAAAGTACTCCATTTGCTGCAGGTCAAGTTGCAGAGACAGCTGCTAAAGCTGCTATGGAACATGGTTTAAAATCTGTTGAAGTATTTGTTAAAGGACCTGGAGCAGGACGTGAAGCTGCAATAAGATCGCTTCAAACTGCAGGGTTAGAAATAAGTGCTATAAAAGATGTAACACCAATCCCACATAATGGTTGTAGACCACCAAAAAGAAGAAGAGTATAAAAAAGTAAAAAATTAGAAGAGGTGAAATATAAAATGTCAAGATATAAAGACGAACAATGTCGTGTTTGCCGTAGAGAGGGACAAAAATTGTTCTTAAAAGGTTCAAGATGTTATTCTGATAAATGTAGTATTGCTAGAAGAAATTATGCACCAGGACAACATGGACAAAAAAGAGCAAAATTATCTGAATACGGTACTCAGTTAAGAGAAAAACAAAAAACAAAATCATATTATGGAGTCGGTGAAAGACAATTTAGAAAATATTTCGATATGGCTTCAAATAAAAAAGGTGTAACTGGTGAGAACTTACTTCAAATATTAGAAAGTAGATTAGATAATGTAGTATATAGATTAGGATTTGGATCTTCAAGAGCTCAAGCTAGACAATTTGTAAACCATGGACTTTTTGAAGTAAATGGTAAAAAAGTTGATATAGCTTCTTACTTAGTAAAAGCTGGAGATATAATATCTGTAAAAGAATCTAAAAAAGATGTTGAAACAATAAAAGTAAATGTTGAAGAAAACGCTGCAAGACCAGTTCCAGAATGGTTAGAAAAAAATAATGAAACTTTGAGTGGTAAAGTTGTTAGATTAGCATCTAGAGAAGATGTTGATATTCCAATTGAAGAACATTTAATAGTAGAGCTTTACTCAAAATAATATTTTTTATATATTTTATATATTTGTTATATATATTAGGAGGGAAAAATGATAGAATTTGAAAAGCCAAATATTGAATGTCTAGAAGTAGATGA
>CAZSMG010000081.1:0-5302 GCA_964608075.1 uncultured Clostridium sp.
AAGAAACACCATTTGATACAGAAATATTTATGCCAGTTATGAAAAAATTAGAACAATTACAAAAAATAGATGATATAAATAGTAGAAGAATAGTTGCAGAACACCTTCGTTCAAGTATAATGATAATATGTGATGGTGGTAGACCAAGTAATATTGATAGAGGATATGTTTTAAGAAGACTAATACGCAGAATGATAAGACATTTAAATAAACTTCAAATATCATTAGATGAATTAATAGAATTAATTGATTTAAATATAGAAAACTTAAAAGAAATGTACCCAGATTTAGATAAAAATAAACAAACAATAAAATCTGTTATTATAGAAGAAAAAGATAAATTTGTAAAAACTTTATCACATGGAGAAAAAGAATTTAATAAAGAAATGAATAAATTAACTACAACTGGAGAAAAACTAATAAATGGACAAGTTGTATTTAAGTTATATGATACATATGGATTTCCGCCAGAAGTAACAAAAGAATTAGCAGAAGAAAATGGTTGTAAAGTTGATTTAGAAGAATTTAATAAACTCTTTAAAGAGCATCAAGAAAAATCAAGACAAGGTGCAGAACAAAAATTTAAAGGAGGATTAGCATCTACTGGAGAAATGGAAACGAAATATCATACAGCAACACATCTTTTAAATGCGGCACTTAAAAAAGTATTAGGAGATCATGTACACCAAAAGGGAAGTAATATAACACAAGAGAGAATGAGATTTGACTTTTCACATGATGTAAAAATGACTGATGAAGAAAAGAAACAAGTAGAAAATTTAGTAAATGAATATATACAAATGGCAATACCTGTTGAAAGACTAGAAATGAAAAAAGACGAAGCGATAGCAATGGGAGCAGAAGCAATGTTTTTAGATAAATATGGTGACATTGTAACAGTATATAAAATTGGTGATGTATCAATTGAACTATGTGGAGGTCCACATGTAAAAAATACATCAGAACTTGGAATATTTAAGATAAAGAAAGAAGAATCAAGTTCATCAGGTGTTAGGAGAATAAAAGCAATTTTAACTAACTAAATTTAAAGGAGAAATTATATAATGGAAGATTGTTTATTTTGTAAAATTGTAAATGGAGAAATACCATCACAGAAAGTATATGAAGACGATCAAGTTTTAGCATTTAGAGATATTAACCCTGCTGCACCTATTCATATTTTAGTAATTCCTAAAAAACACATAAGATCCCTTGCAGATATGGAAAATGGCGCAGAAGAAATAATTTCTAAGATATATAAGACAATTAATGAAATATCTGAAAAAGAAGGATTTAAAGAAAATGGGTATAGAGTGATAGTAAATTGTGGTAAAGATGGAGGACAAGAAGTAATGCATTTACATTTCCATATATTAGGTGGAAAAGAGCTTGGAGAAAAAATTGTTGAATAATTTAATTTTAGTATACACTTTTTTTTAAGTATATGATATAATTAAATTAGTCAGATACAAAAGAGTGGAGGTAAATGATATGTTTGATAGTAAATATAGTAAAATTTTAACTGCTTTATTAGTAATTGTAGTAATTGCAATAGTAGGATTATTAGGATATTTAGGTTATGACTATTATGAAAAATATTTTGTAACAAAAGATACTGCAGAATTTGTAGATTCATTTTTAGGTGATACACAAAATACTACAAACAAAACACCAGTAACAGATACAAATGAACCAACTGATGAAAATATTGGTGGAGGACTAGATTCTATAGAAGGTACAAAAACAACTACTTCAACTGGAGCTACAAAGAGAACATATAAGGGATTTAATGTTGTAGGTACAATTGAAATACCAAAAACAAAACTGAAATATCCAATACTTGAAAAAGTAACAAAAGCATCTATTGAAACAGCAGTTGCAGTTATGTATGGACCAGGACCAAACCAAGTAGGTAATACTACAATAATGGGACATAATTATAGAAATGGATTATTTTTCTCAAATAATAAAAAATTATCAAATGGGGATAAAATATATATAACAGATTTAAGTGGAAATAAAGTTACATATACAATATATAACAAATATGAAACATCAGATACTGATGCAGAGTATATGACAAGAAATACAAATGGAGCAAGAGAAATATCTTTATCTACATGTACAGACGATAGTAGTGCAAGATTAATAATTTGGGCAAAAGCAGATTAATTATAATAAATGTAAATTTATAAAGGAATTTAAAAAATTCCTTTATTTTTTGTGCATAATTGTATATAATAATAGAAATTATTACTATCAAGGAGAGATAATGAAAAAAGAAGAAGCTAAAAAAAGAATAGAAGATTTAAGAAAACAAACAGAATATTATGCTAAAAAATATTATGATGAAGATAAACCAGAAATATCAGACTTTGAATATGATATGTTAATAGTAGAATTAAGAAATTTAGAAAAAGAATATCCAGAATTTTCTTCAAAAGAATCATTAACACAAAAAGTTGGTGGACATGTTAAAGAAGGATTTAAAAAAGTTGAACACGTTGTTCCACTTCAAAGTCTTCAAGATGTTTTTGATATAGAAGAAGTAAAAGAATTTGATAAAAGAGTTACAAAAATAGCTAAAGAAAATGATATAGATTTAAAATATGTAGTTGAAACAAAAATAGATGGTCTTTCTGCTGCACTTGAATATAAAGATGGAATATTAGTAAGAGGAGCAACCAGAGGGAATGGTCTAGTTGGAGAAGATGTTACAGAAAATTTAAAAACAATAAAAACAATACCTCAAACTTTAAAAGATAAAATAGATATTATAGTACGTGGAGAAGTATTTATATCAAAAGAAGATTTTGAAAATTTAAATAAATCAAGAGAAGAAAATGAAGAAGAGTTATTTGCTAATTCTAGAAATGCAGCTGCAGGGTCTTTAAGACAATTAGATAGTAATATAACTAAAACTAGACCCTTAGATATTTATATATTTAATGTCCAAAAAATAGATGGAAAAACTTTTAATTCGCATTTTGAAGAATTAAACTATTTAGAAGATTTAGGATTTAATGTAAATCCTGTAAGAATTTATTGTAAAAATATAAATGAAGTATTAAAGGCAATAGATAAAATAGGGCAAGATAGAGAAAAGTTAACATTTGGTATTGATGGGGCAGTTGTAAAAGTAGATGATTTAGCTTTAAGAGAAGTTTTAGGAACTACTTCTAAAGTTCCTAAATGGGCAGTTGCATATAAATATCCACCAGAAACAAAAGAAACAATTGTAAAAGATATTATATGTAATGTAGGAAGAACAGGTGTAATTACTCCTATGGCAATACTAGAGCCAGTAAAAGTTGCAGGTTCTACAATATCAAAAACAACACTTCATAATGAAGATTTTATAAAAGAAAAAGATATAAAGATAGGTGACATTGTAGTTATTCAAAAAGCAGGAGATGTTATTCCAGAAATAGTAAAAGTAATAAAGGAAAAGAGAACAGGAAAAGAAAAAGAATTTAATATTCCTAGAATTTGCCCAGTTTGTGGAGCTACAGCTGTAAGAGAAGAAGGCGAAGCAGCTGTTAGATGTACAGGGGTAGAATGCCCTGCTAAATTATATAGAAATTTAGTGCATTTTGTTTCAAGAGAGGCAATGGATATAGATGGACTTGGAGAAAATATTATAGCTCAATTATTAGATAACAATTTAATAGAAAACATTGCAGATATTTACACTTTAAAGTTTGAAGATATTGCATCACTTAAGAAAAATGGAACAAAATTTGCACAAAATTTAATAGATGCTATAAATAAGAGTAAGGAAAATGACTTATATAGATTAATTACAGCATTAGGAATTAGACATGTTGGTATAAAAGCTGCTAAGACTTTAGCTAAAAAATATAAGAATATTGATAATTTGGCAAATGCTAGTTTTGAGTCATTAAGTATGATAGAAGATATAGGTGAAGTTGTGGCAAATAGTATTAAAGAGTTTTTTGAGCAGGAGCAAACTATAGATTTAATAAATAGATTAAAGATGTCAGGTGTTAATACAAGTGTAATAGAAGATGGAAATTTAGATAATAGATTTGATGGAAAGACATTTGTTTTAACAGGAACTTTAGAAAAATATACAAGGGAAGAAGCGGGAGATATTATAGAAAAATTTGGAGGTAAAATTTCAAGCTCAGTATCTAAAAAGACAGACTTTGTATTAGCAGGAGAAGAGGCAGGAAGTAAGCTTACTAAAGCAGAGGCTTTAGGAGTAAAAATAATTAATGAAAATGAATTTGAAGAAATGATTAAAGAATAGGAGATAACATGGAAGAAAATTATACATTTGAAAAAATGTGGGTAGACCTAAGTAATGGCTATCAAATATATTATACTTATATAAGAAATAGATATGTATTATTTAAAACAGCCAAAAATTGTTATACACAAAAATTATTAAGTCAAGATCCTAAAAATCCACAACCTAAAATGTCAATGCTTACATTAAAACATGTTAAAGAGATTTTTCCATATATGGAAGATATTGAGTATAAAGTAGCAAATGACTTAAATATTAATGATTGATATTAAAAGTATGTTAATTTATTAGCCTAAAAGTTAAGTGGTTCACAAACAAAATAGAGGAGAAGAAATCTCCTCTATTTTGCTATATATTATGTATATAATGTATATTAATATATAAAAACCACTTTATTTTTTTGTATTTGTATGATATAGTAACCATAATTATATAAATAATAAAAAGGTGAGTTTATGAATAAAAGAAAAGTTGTTACACTATGTGGCTCAATAAGATTTTGGGATAAAGTACAAGAAATGAACGAAAAGTTAACATTGGAAAATGAATATGTAGTAATTGGACTTACACCTAGAAATATAAAAAGAAATTTAACAGAACATGATATCAAATTGTTAGGTGAATTGCATAGAGCAAAAATTGATTTATCAGATGCAATATTTGTAGTAAATGTTGATGGTTATATTGGAGAAAGCACAAGAGGAGAAATAGAATATGCTAAACAAAATGGAAAAGAAGTAATATATTTGGAGGAAATATAATAATGGAATACATAGAGATATTTGATGAAAATAATAATCCAATAGGAGAGATAAAGGAAAAAGAACAAGCACATGAAGATGGTAATTTTCATAGAACAGCACATATTTGGATTATGAATGACAAAAAAGAACTTTTGCTACAAAAGAGAAGTGCAACAAAGAAGTCTCATCCCAATTGTTGGGATATTTCTGGAGCAGGACATATTAGAGCAGGAGAAAGTGTAATAGATGGAGCAATTAGAGAATTAAAAGAAGAATTAGGAGTTGA
>CAZSMG010000082.1:0-5167 GCA_964608075.1 uncultured Clostridium sp.
CTATACCATTATCTGTATGGCTATGTTCTGTCATGTATTTAACACATTCATACAATCCTGCATACCCAAGTGAAATTGTTGAATATCCATTATGTAACAAATCATGAATACTTTCACCTTTTTTAAGTCTAGCCAATGCTCCATGTTGCCACAATATTGGTGCAACATCACTTGTAGCTTTTGCTAATCTTTCATGTCTTAATTGTAATGCTCTATGGCATAGTTCTAATCTTTCTTCATATATTTTCCAGAATAAATCCATATCTTTAGCAGATGATAAGGCAACATCAACTAAATTAATTGTTACAACACCTTGATTAAATCTACCATAATATTTAGGTTTGTTTGTTTTTGGATCAACATATGGTGTTAGAAAAGAACGACATCCCATGCAAGGATAGCAATTTCCATTACCATTTGCATCTATCTTATATTCTAACATTTTCTTTTCAGATATGTAATCTGGCACTAATCTTTTTGAAGTACATTCAGCAGCAAGCTTTGTTAAATACCAGTATTTACTATCTTTATTTATATTATCTTCTTCTAATACATATAATAATTTAGGAAATGCTGGTGTTATATATACACCTTTCTCATTTTTAAAACCTAGTATTCTTTGCCTTAAAAATTCTTCGATTATCATAGCTAATTCATCTTTATATTCTTCTGTTTCTCCTAAGTACATACATACAGATAAGAAAGGCGCTTGCCCATTTGTATTTGTCATAGAATTTACTTGATAATTAAAAGTTTGCACACCATCTTCTACTTCTTTTTTTGTATCTTGCATAGCATATTCTTTACACAAATCATCACTTAAATTTCTATTTTTATATTTCTTATAGTATTTGTCATAGCTTGCTTTTACAAATGGAGCTAAATGAGCAAGTGATATTGTAGCACCACCATAGCTTGAAGATGTAACTGCTAAAATTATTTGTGTTGCAATTGTGGCAGCAGTAGCAAATCTATGTGGCTTTTCTATCATTACTCCATTAATAATAGTACCATTTTGTAACATATCTTCTAAGTTAATAAGTTCACAATTGTGAAGTGCATTTTGTGCAAAATAATCCGCATCATGAAAATGTATTACTCCTTCATCATGTGCTTTTACTATATCTTCAGGTAGCAAAAATCTTCTTGTTATATCTGTACTTGTTATTCCTGCTAAATAATCTCTTTGTGTTGTTACAACAGTAGCATTTTTATTAGAATTTTCACTATTCCAATATTCACTTTCGCCTTCAATTAACTCTTTAATTGATTGATCAGTAGTATTTGCTTTTCTAACTAATTCTCTTGTATAACGATATGTAATATATTTTTTAGCTAATTGATATTTTTCAAAAGACATTAATTTTTCTTCTATTATATCTTGAATATCTTCTACTAATATTCTTAATTTATTTAATTCTTCGATATAAGTTATTATTTCTTTTATTTGTTCTTCTGAAGCTCTCTCTTTTTTAGATACTTCATTATTTGCTTTTTGTATTGCAATTCTGATCTTTTCAGGATTATAATCAACTATTGTTCCATCTCTTTTTATAATTTTCATTTAATTAGCCCCCTATCTTTTCTACGAATTTATTATATATCAAATTTTGTGTTTTTCTGTTGCAAAAGCAACATTTTTTAAAAAACTTTTTTCCGTTTTTCTAATACGGCTCGTTTCTAAGAAAACATGTTTTATTACATTTATGTTACAATTTTGGATATAATTTTAAAGCAAAAATCAAAAGCTCTATTTGTTTAAAATAAAGCTTTTAACCTCGGTTACTAATATTTACTTTTATGTTATCTTTTTGATTTAATTAAAAATTGTAAAACATTTTTATGAAAATATTAAATTTTTTTCACATATATTTATCTTATTGCATTAAAAATAAAAATAGCATATCTCAATTTGTTTGAAATATACTATTTTTAATATTTATGGTAGCGAGAAGTGGATTCGAACCACCGACCTGTCGGGTATGAACCGAATGCTCTAGCCAACTGAGCTATCTCGCCATATTTAAAACATTATTATTATAATAGTAGTTTTTACATTTGTCAAGCAAAACATACAAGAAATTTAATTTCTTGTATGTTTATTCTCTTCCTAATTCATCTTCTTTTTCTTCTACAATTTTTCCAGTTTTAGAATTAATTTTCACTGGATTTTGCTCTAAAGTTTCTTGAATAGCTTTTTTATGATTTACTCTTGTTGGCACAGGAATACCTGAATAAGTTTTCTCTAACTTTTGAGTTTTTGAAAGTGCTGCCATTAATTCTTTTCTTGTACCTTCTGATATTGTATCTGAATTTTTTATAATATCTTCTTCTATTTCTACAGCATTTGAACTTGCTAGAAATTCTTTAAATAAATTTCTAAATTCTAATTTAATTCTTTCCATATATATTTCTTAAGGATTTACCTTAAGTTTTCACCTCTCTTTTTTTATCTATAATATATATATTAACATAAAAATGTAAAAAAATCAATAGTTATGCTAATAAAATTTCGTTTAATATATCTGCACAGCGTTTTGAAGCTAATTTTAAATACTCTTTAAAGGTAATTTCATTACTTCCATTAGGTGTATCTGATATACTTCTAATAACTACAAAAGGCACTTTATCTAAATAACATACTTGTGCAATTGCTGCGCCTTCCATCTCGATTGCATCAGCATTAAATTTATTATTAATTTTCTCTTTCATTTTTATACTATTACAAAATATATCTCCTGAAGCAATTGTTCCGATTTTGATATTATATTCATTATTAGAAATTTTATTAATAATTTGTTCAAATTTATTAATTAATTTACTATCGCTTTGTATCCTTTCACCAACATTGCTTATATATCCTTTTTTGTGCCCAAATGCTGTTATGTCAAAGTCATGTTGAACTAAAGTTTTTCCTATTACTATATCACCTATATTTAATTCATTATTTCCTGCTCCTGCTGAACCTACATTTATTACATATTCTAAATCATAATTATCTATTAAAATTTGAGTAGCTCTTGCTGCATTTACTTTCCCTACTGCACATTTTAATAATATACATTCTTTATTTTGAATTTTTCCTTGTATTATATTTAATTCATATATTGTATTTACTTTTATATCTGTCATTATATTTTTTATCTCATTTACTTCTTCATCCATTGCTGCAATAATAGCTATTTTCTTCATTTTCATCACCATTATAATTATATAAAAAAAAGAACATTAGGTCAATCCCTAATGTTCAAACAATAGTTTAAATTATTTTAATTCAACTACAGCTCCAACTTCTGCAAGTTTAGCTTTTAATTCTTCAGCTTCTTCCTTAGCTACACCTTCTTTTAATGTTTTTGGTGCTCCATCAACTAAGTCTTTAGCTTCTTTTAATCCTAATCCTAATGCATTTTTAACAGCTGTAATAACTTTTATTTTTTGATCTCCAGCTTCTGTTAATACAACATCAAATGCTGATTTTTCTTCTGCTGTATCTCCTCCTGCTACAGCTCCTCCAGCTGCTGGTGCAGCTGCTGCTACTGCAGATACTCCAAATTCTTCTTCTATAGCTTTTACTAAGTCAGCTAATTCAACTACTGTCATTTTTTTGATTTCTTCTATCATTTCTTCTTTATTCATTTTAAAATCCTCCTAAAATTTAATTTTTATTTTTAATATTTTAATTTAAGTTTATAACTATTATAATTTGTTATGCTTCTGCTGATTCTTTTTGAACTTTTACTTGATCAAGTGCAACTGCTAATTTTGAAATATTACCAAGTAAAGCACCAGCAAGCATAGATAATAATGTTTCTTTTGATGGTAATTTTGCTAAAGCAACTAATTCTTGTGTTGTCATTACTTTACCTTCAACAACTCCACCTTTAATCTTATAATATTCATTATCTTTACTGAATTTATAAATAGTCTTTAATGGTTCTAGATAATCTTCATTGCTCATTATAACAGCTGTTGGTCCTTCTAGTTCATTTTCTAACCCTTCTAATTTACATTCAGCCAATGCTCTTCTTGTTATATTATTTTTTATAACTTTGTACTCTGCATTAGTTTTTCTTAAATCAGCTCTTAAAGATGTTACATCTGAAACATTAATTCCTCTGTAATCTGTTAAAAGTACTATTTTAGCTTCTTTTATTTTTGAAGCTAAATTTGATACTTCTTCTTTCTTTTGATTTAGTATTTTCTCATTTGCCATTTCAAATTTTCACCTCCTGTAAGTTTATATATTTAAAAATTAAAAACACTCTTTACTACCTACAAGGCACATAAAGAGTGTTATATTCTCTATTATATACCTCGGTAGGACTTATTTTTGCCTACTGTCTTTGGTTAATATTATTTTTGATTAATATATAATCCAGGTCCCATAGTTTTAGAAACTGATACACTTCTAATGTATTGTCCTTTTGCTGCTGATGGTTTTGCTTTTATAATAGCATTAATTACTGTTTCATAATTTTCTTGTAATTTTTTTGCTCCAAAAGAAACTTTACCAAATCCTAAATGAATTATATTAGTTTTATCTAATCTATATTCAACTTTTCCTGATTTGATTTCATTTATAGCTTTAGTAACATCCATTGTTACTGTTCCTGATTTAGGGTTAGGCATTAATCCTTTTGGTCCTAATACCTTACCAAGTCTACCTACAACACCCATCATATCTGGAGTTGCAACTATAACATCATAGTCAAACCAGTTATCATTTTGAATTTTTGGTATTAGTTCTTCTGCTCCAACATAATCTGCTCCAGCCTTTTGGGCTTCTTCAGCCTTTGGTCCTTTAGCAAAAACTAAAACTTTTTGTGTTTTACCTGTACCATGTGGAAGTACTACTGTACCTCTTACTTGTTGATCAGCATGTTTTGAATCAACACCTAATTTAACATGTAATTCTAATGTTTCATCAAATTTAGCTTTTGGCATTTTCTCAATAATTTCTAAAGCTTCACTGATTTCATATTCTTTGTTTCTTTCAACTAATTTTGCACTTTCTGCATAATTTTTAGTCATCTTTGACATTTTTTCTTTACCTCCCTTGGTTCTAACGAGCTATGCTCTCCCAATAAATTTATAAATATTTAAAATATTTAACTAATCTACAACTACTATACCCATTGATCTAGCAGTTCCTTCTACCATACTCATT
>CAZSMG010000083.1:0-5135 GCA_964608075.1 uncultured Clostridium sp.
TTTCTGATGATATTAAATCTTTTAAAACACTTCCTGGTCCTACTGATGATAATTGATCACTATCACCTACTAATACTAATTTAGTTCCAGGATATATGCATTTTAATAAATATCTCATTAAAAATATATCTACCATTGAAAGTTCATCAACAATTATTAAATCTGCATCTATTGGCATACCTTCATAATCATTATCTTGTTTTCTTAAGTAATCATCATTTATTTTTCCAATTTCTAATAATCTATGAAGTGTACTTGCATCTTCTCCTGTTGTTTCTGTCATTCTTTTTGCTGCTCTTCCTGTTGGAGCACATAATACTATTTTATATTTCTTATCTTTATATATATCAATTATACTTTTTATTATTGTTGTTTTACCAGTACCTGGTCCACCTGTTATTATTGTCACATTATTATCATTAATTGCTTTAATTGCATCTTTTTGTTTATCAGATAAAATTATATCAATATTTTTCTCAGCTTTGTTTAACCCTACTTCTATATTTTTTATTTTCTTTACATTTTTATAATTATCTAATCTTAAAATCGTCCTTGCAACATCTTCTTCTGTTTTATAAAAATTATATAAATATATCCACTCACTTCCATCGTCTCTTGCTTCTATTACTATCTCATCTTCTACTTTTAGCTTTATTATATTATCATCAATTATATCTTCATCTACACTTAATAATGACTTTACAAATTCTATTAAATTATGTTTTAAAGTACAGCAATGTCCATTATATGTTGCTATAATTAGAGCATATTTTATACCACTTTTTACTCTTTTGCTATTTGTATAATCAATGCCTAAATCTATAGCCATTTTGTCTATTTGATTAAAATCTACTCCTCTTGCTATATCAATTAAAACATATGGGTTTGCCTCTATTTCTTCTATTGCATTTATACCAAATAAGTCATAAACTTTTTTAGCATTTTCTGCACCTATTCCAAACTTTTCCAAAAATCCTACAATTTGCCATACCTCCCAGTTTTCTATAAAACTTTCTGATATTTCTATTGCTTTTTTTCTTGATACCCCTTTTATTCTTGATAGTTTCTCAGGCTCATATTTTAAAACATGTATAGTCTCTTTTCCAAACAAATCTACTATTTTTCTGGCTGTTGCAGGTCCTATTCCTTTAATATTTCCGTTTGATAAGTATCTTTCTAAGCTATCATTTGTCTCTGGCATTATTTTTTCAAATGTATCTACTTTAAATTGTCTACCATAATCCTTATGTTCTACATATTTTCCAACAACCTTTAAACTATCTCTACTACTAATAAACGGAAGATATCCAACTATTGTTGTGATTTCTTCTTCCGTTTCAAATGTTGCTATCATATAACTATTTATTTCATTTTGATATATTATATCTACAATTTCACCTTTTAGTTCCAAAATATGCCTCTTTCAAAGTTAATTTATTTACTTAATTCTACCATAATAAAATTTTAAAAACAACATAAACTTTAAAGTCTATGTTGTTCCTGGATTATATGCATAACCTATTCTTTCATTTCCACATCTTGAGCAAGTATATCTATATGTTGTATAGATTACAATAAATACATCAGGGGTCGATCCTACTGCTTCGACATCATGCTCCCCTTGAGCCACCCACCATTTTTGTAATCCAGCTGGTAATGTTTGAGTACGTTCATCCACTCTTACATCAGCTGTACCAGACAAATAGAAATAAAAGCACGCTGGACTAACATTGGCCGTAATAGTAAATTTATAATAATCTGTTCTTGATGGATAAAGTAATGCTACATAAGATTCATCGTGTCCTAATGATGATCCATTTGTATATGTTTCTGTTCCCTTTTCAGTACATCTTGTACATTTATAATAATATGTTTCCTCATGAGTACAATCTGCTGCACTTGCTAAATAATCAGCTGTTGTTGTTTTAGATGCAAAATGGTGACCTACTATAGCTGTATATTCTGCTGTTGCTTCATTATATGTTCCTGTTGCTGCACTAGTTACTGTTATAGTCGCTGTACCTTCTGTTGTTCCTGGTGTTATTGTTACTATATTTCCACTTATTGTTGCTGTTGCTATATTAGTATTTGATGATGTTACTGTTAATGTTCCTCCACTTATGTTATTAGTTATTGTAAAAGTATCTGCTCCACTTGTATATGTTCCACTATTTGCTGATAATGTTACTTGTCCTTCTATTTTTTTAACTGTTTCTTCTATTGTTCCTTCTTTTGGTATTCTTACTTTATTTCCTGCAACATCATATACTTCTGCATAGATATTATATGTCTCACCACTTGTTAAATCATCATATGTTTTAGTTTTAGTTACTGCACTTGTAGTTCCTTCTGTATTTCCATTTAAATCTGTATATATTTCTTCTGATGAAATATAAGTATCTTCATTTGATTTTTTATGATACCATATTATTTTTCCAAGTCCTGAATCTGAATCTGTTACATCTACACTTATTGTAAATCCGTTCTCTGTTACATTGCTAGTTGCTAACTCCGTATTTTTTATTGGATATTCTTTATCTATGTTTGTTACCTTTCCTGAACTGTATGTTCCTCCTTTTGTTCCGTTCCATAACCTAGTGTACATTGTTCCATTTTCTGTGAATTCTTGACTTGTTTTGTCTTCCCAGTTTGTTTCTATTGTTGGGTCTTTTGTTGTTGTTTGTATTGTGTATCCTTCTATTTCTGTGCTTGCTGTTAATGTTACTTTTCCGTTTGTCCATCCACTTGGGTTTGCTGTGTATATTGTGTTTGCTGTTGTTAGTTCTGGTATTGGTGTTTCTTCTGGTTCTTTTTCTTTGTTTTTGTATTCATAGTCATCTGTGTATACATAGTATGTGTATCCTTCTTTTGTTACTACTGTTAATTTTAGTTTTTCTCCGTTTTCGTCTGGTCCTGTTATTGTTGCTTTTTTGAAGTCTTGGTCTTTTTGTAATATTTCTTTTATTCCTTCTAGTTTTTCTTTTTCGCTTTTTTGTTCTTGTTTCATGTTTTCTTCTGTTATTGCTAATCTTATTTTGTCTTCATATGCTTTTATTTGGGTTTCTTCTCTTGCTTTTGCTGCTTTTGATAGTATTCCGTTTTCTCCTGTTAGCATTGCTATGCTTATTCCTGCTAGTATTAGCATTACTATTATTGTTATTACTAGACTTATTAGTGTTATTCCTTTGTTTTGTTTTTCTTTTGTTTTGTTGTTTTTCATTTTGGGGTTCCTCCTTTTTTTGGGATTAGATGTCTGATATCAGAAGTCTGAGGTCGAATATCAGATTTTCTGTTTCACCAACTTCTATATTTTTGTTTTAATTAGTTTTTTCTTTGTAGTGCGGGCGACTGCTACATAGTATACTGACCTTGTAATTCATTCTGTTCAAGCATCCTCAGTATAGTCGACCATACGCTTTAAAATATTAATTGTTTTAAAAAAAGATAGTCTTAAAAGCCATGTTTTTTTGCATGACTTTTAAAACTATCTTCTAGTTTTTTGTTTTTTATTTTATTTTTTAGGTTACTTGTGTGTGTGTGTGTGTGTGTGTGTGTACAGCCTCAAGGCTTATGTGCCCCAACTTTTTCATATTATATCCTCTTTTCGTTCTACTTTAATTACTATAATTATTATTATATCTTAAGTTGTCTATTCTTTCAATATTTTTTATATATTTGTAATCAAAATGTAAAAATGTAACATAGATAAATAATATTTTTTTAACTCATTTTATCTATATTATCAATAATTTCTTTGCACTCTTTCCAAGTAATAGTATTTATGCATTTATATTCTTGTGATAATTTCTTTGCAATTTCTTTTGTACTATCTCCTGAATTTAAATCTGCAACTATTATATTTTTTATGTGTTCTTCTTTACCATATAGTATTTTAAATATTATAGAACGTAAAACTCCTTCTATTCTTTCTTCTTGGTTTTTTACAGCTATTATAAAATAGATTCCATCTGATTTTAAATTTGTGTATGTACAAATATATATAATACTTTTTATTATTTCAAAAAGCCCATATAAAGCAAATGTCCAAATTATACAATTAATTATAAAGTTTGTCATATAGTGCCTCCCTATATGGCATTATATGAATTAGTTTTCAAAACGTGATTTAGGAAAGCAATAATACTCTTCTAAATTTTATTTAAATATATTTTTTATAAAATTAATAACTTTTGTAAATACACTTTGTTTTTCCTCTGCATTTATTGTTAAAGCTTCTATATTTTCTTTTTTTACAAAAAGATTATCAACATTGTATTTTTTATTTATCAATTCGTCATATATCTTCTGGTTTTCTTCTAATATTTTTTTACATTCATTTTTCTTTTCTTCATCACACCAATAATCCATATATATTACAGACAAAATATCCTTAGTTTTATCCTTCAGGTCCATATCTGCAATTCTTTTAGTATGATCTAAATTTGGTTTATATTCCTCTGATTTATTTTTCTTTAAAAACTCTCTAAATTTTTCTGGAATCTTATTTACATATTCTTCTTCCATGTTTTCTAATATATCACATACTTCTGCCATAGCTTCATTATATTCAACATTTACCATAAACTTTCTCCTTTGCATAATTTAATTTTTTGTTTATCTTTCTTCGTTTCCTTTAGTATTATTAACCAAATCATTTATATCCTGTTGATTTCTTCCTGATGTTCTTTTTAGTATTTCATCTAAACTATCTATTTGTTTTTGTTTATCTTGCATAGATTTTATCTTATTAATCGTATCATTTATATCTTGTTGATTTTTCTGTGACGTCCTTTTTAGTATTTCATCCATTTCATCTTGTTGTTTTTGGTTATTTACCATAAATTTAAGTTCATTAATTGTGTTATTTATAGTCTGTTGGTTTATTCCTGTTGTTCTTTTTAATATTTCTTCTATTTCACTTGGATTATGCATAATTATTTCCTCTCATTTCATTGTTATTTTTTGTTATTATACAAATATAATACATTTATTATACTTGTTTGTCAAATATTTAAGAAAAAAATAAAAGAGCTATTGCTCTTCTACTTTTAATAATTAAACAAGTTGTAATATAGCAACTTCTGCTCCGTCACCTCTTCTTGGTCCAGCTTTTACTATTCTAGTAGATCCTCCAA
>CAZSMG010000084.1:0-5113 GCA_964608075.1 uncultured Clostridium sp.
TGAACTTTTCATAAGTTAATTTTATAGGGTGATCTTATCACAAAATATTCATAAAAGTGAAAAATAATACTTGAATTATATAAAAAAGTATGATAATATATTATTTGGCAAATTTATTAATGATGAGAAAGAGGTGAATCTATAGTGAAAGAAGGAATACATCCAGAATACAACCAAACAACAATAACATGTGCTTGTGGTAATGTTTTAGAAGTTGGTTCAACAAAAAAAGATTTAAAAGTAGATATATGTTCAAAATGTCATCCATATTGGACAGGTAATTTAAGATTAGATACAACAGGTGGTAGAGCAGATAAATTTAAGAAAAAATATGGTCTTGAATAAAATAAAGAAAGCTATTCAAATATTTGAGTAGTTTTTTTGTTTTTTTATATACTTTAATAAACTAATATAAGTATTGCAATAAAAAAAACATTGTGATATTATTTTGAAAATAGGGGGGATAAATTTGTTAAAACGGAAAAGTTAAGCATATAGACATATTATTGCTTCAAATATTTATATTTATAATTCCGTTTGTATTTGGATTGTTTTATGAATTTACATCATATTTTGCACAAATATTTTTATTAGTAATTTTATCAATTATATTTATACAACGTAAAAAAATAAGAATATATTTAAATATTTCAAGTATTTCATTATTAGTAATTGCATTAGGTTATTTATTTGTATGCTTTTATGCAGTAGATATAGGAATGGCATTTTTAGGATTTCTAAAATTTACAATACCTGTAACATTTGCAATTATTTTAATGCAATATAAAGAAAAACACATAAATAAAATAATTAATGTGATTCCAATAGCTGGAATTGTAATGATTATTTTATCAATAATATTTAGATATGTTCCATTTTTACCAGATTATTTTTATTTACCAAACGGCAGAATGGCAGGATTTTTTCAATACTCAAATAGTTTTGCTTTATTTTTACTAATAGGAATTATTAGTTTAGTAAATAGCAAAAGTAGTAATATAAAAATAATTATAGGTACTGCATTTTTATTATTAGGAATATATGCAACAGGAAGTAGATTAGTATTTTTACTTACTATTTTAAATTTTATAATTTTTATTATAAAATTTAAAAAATTAAGAAAATATTTAATAGGATTGATTGGGATTAGTATATTAATTACACTAGGGTATGTGGTTATTACAAATAATTTTAATACATTTGGAAGGTATCTTACTACATCATTAAATTCAAGTACATTATTAGGTAGAATTTTATATTATATAGATGCTATACCACAATTAATAAAGAGTCCATTTGGATTGGGATATATGGGATATTCATATATACAGCCATCAATTCAAACAGGCGTTTATAGTGCTATATATGTTCATAATGAATTTTTACAGCTAGCGCTAGATATAGGATTAATTCCTGTAATTATATTTATTATTACTATAATACAAAATTTAGTAAATAAAAAGAAATTTGATACAAATAAACAAATATTATTAACAATAGTTATACATATGTTTTTTGATTTTGATTTACAATTTTTAGTAATATTTTTAATATTAGTAACAACATTAAACCTTTTAAATGGAAAAAAACATGTATTTGAAATAAATAATAAAATACTAATTACATTAACAACATTTATAGGAATTGTTTACTTATATTTTGGAATATGTACATTTTTACAATACATAAATAAAAGTGATATTTCAATAAAAATGTATCCAATTTATACAGAAGCAAATTTAAATGTAATGTATGAAAAGGCAAATGATAATTTAGAATATGCAAATAAAATTGCTTCAAAAATATTAGAAACTAATACTAATATAGCTTTACCATATAAAGTAAAGGCATTATATAATTTAGAAAATAATAACTGGCAATTAATGATAAAAAATAAACAAAAATCTTTAGAAATAAATAAGTATGATGTAAATAATTACGAGGAATATATATTAATGCTTAGTAATGCAATTGATTATTATGTAAAAAATGATAATATGAGTAAAGCTGAACAATGTATAAATTTAATCTTAGAAGTTCCTTCCCAATTAGAAAATTTAAAAAAAACAACAAGTGATATTGCATATAAATTAAAAGATTTACCAAATTTTGAATTAAGCAGAGAAGTACAAAATTACATAGAAAAAATGAAAGGGGTTTTAGAAAATGAATAAAACTATAAAAAAATTATTAATATCATTATTATTAGTTATAACAGTATGTTTATTAAAAAGCACATATTCTTTTGGATATATTGTACCTGAAAAGCAAGCTTTTGAAACTTTTACAAAAAAACAATATAAAGCAGAATATAACTTATATTTAGGAGAAAAAATGTATGCAACAGATTGGTCACTATCTTGGTATTTAAAACCAACAATTACTATTAGTGATTCAAAGGTTGTAGGAATAGAAAATGAAAAAGAATTAAAAGCAAAAAAAGTAGGAAGCACAAATGTTAAAATTGCAGTTACATATGAGGGAAAAACTATAACTAAAAACTTTAAAATAAATGTTTCACAAACAAAAGAAAACACAAAATTAGATTCAAAAACAAATGATGTTATTACAATATCACAAAACGTAGATGCTAAAAATCAAGTATTATTAGCAAATAGTGAACTATGGAATGCAAAAGACAAAACATATAAGTTAACTACTAAGAAAACAGGAAATGTAGCAAAATATGTATATTCAGGAGTATACAGAGATGAAAAAGGTTTACGAGTAGAATCTACATTAAAAAAAGATGGTAATTTAACAATTAAATTTCCAAAAATGACAAAAAAATCACATACATATAATGGTGCTGATGGTAAAAAATATACATATTATACATATACATCAACAAAAACAATTAAATCAAAAAAGGTATCAAAAGTTAAAGAAATATCTTCATTTGGATATTTAACTAATAATGGTAAATTTTATTTTTATACTGTAGATAAAAACGGAGTATTAAAAGTTACAAAAAAGATGACTGGTGTAAATAAAATACTTTCAGATTATGTATTAACAAAAAAAGGTAAGACATATGCTATATCTGGAATTAAAATATGTGATTTCGAAGCTATACAAGTAGATAATTCTAGTAGTTGTTATAACGGAATGTTATTAGATAAAAAAGGAAATCTATATTACTATTATTATGATTATGGATATGAATATGATTCAGTTAATAATAAATCTACTAAAGTTAGAAAAGAAAGATATGTAACTAAAAAAGTTGAATCAAATGTAAAGAAAATATTAGGAGATTTTAAATATCAAGCAAAAAACGGAAAAACAAAGCGATATGAACCAAAAGATACGCATTTTAGTGAAGATTTAGCGATACAAAAAAGATTGTATTTATATACAGATGGAGTTAATAATGAATTAACACTTAAAGATAATAATAAAGTATATTTAAATAATGTTAATATAATTAATAAAGTAGATGATATTTACTATACAGATGGAACAAAAAATAAATCCGCATTGATAGTTCGTAAAGATGGAAGCATTTGGAGATTAGATATAGGAGGAAAGAAGCCTAATTTAACAAAGGTAAGAAGTGGAAAAGACAAAGATAAAAAGATAAGTAAACCATCTAATTTAAAAGCTACTCAATCTGGAAAAAATAAGGCAAAAGTAAAATGGAGTAAAGTAGAAGGAGCTAAAAAATATACTATATATAGATCAACAAGCAAAAATGGAAAATACAAAAAAGTAGCAACATCAAAAACAAATTCATTTAAAGATACAAAACTTAAAAAAGGACAAAAATATTATTACAAGATAGTTGCTAATTATTCTGATACTAAATATGATAGTGAAATGAGCTCAGCTGTTAAAATAAAACTAGCTAAGTAATATTAGTTTAAAGAGGATAGAATGAGAAAATTTTTATTTAGAATTTTTGTAGTAATAATAGTAATTTTACTATTATTACTACAAAATCAATATATATTTGCAAGTATAGTTAAAGAACCAAAAAGAACAAAAATAACTAAAGTAATGATAGATAATGGGAAAGCAATTATTAAATGGAAAAAAATAAAAGGTGTAGATGGCTATTGTATATATATGTCTGAACATAAAAATGGAAGTTACAAGAAAATAAAAAATATTTATGGCAATAAAACTACAAAATATACTAAAAAAGGTTTAGATTATAGTAAAGAATATTATTTTAAAATAAAAACTTTTATTATAGTTAAAAATAGAAAGATATATTCAAAAACGAGCAATATAAAAAGTGCAGGAGGAATAATAGCATCAAAGACTTTAACATCAACAAGTAATTCTGAAAATAGAAATGTTAATTTAAGAATTGCTTCTAAAAAAATAAATGGAATTATATTAAAGCCAGGACAAAAATTCATATGGTCAAATGTAGTAGGAAGATTAACAGAAGCCTCAGGTTATAGAAAATCAATTGCATATGTTAATGGCAATAATGTATTATCATTTGGGGGAGGAGTATGTCAGGTAAGCACAAATTTATATCAATGTGTTAAACAAGCTGGAATGAAAGTTATTGAAAGACATAAACATGGAAAAGATATTACATATATAGATAATGGAGAAGATGCTACAGTTTCTCAAGGACATAAAGATTTTATTTTTAAAAATAATAAATCTTATGCAATAAAGATAATTGCTGATTCATATAAAAATATTACTATATGTCGATTTTATAAAATTGGAGATTATTAATTATTATCTTAATTTATTATTAAATATACAAAGAGAAAACCTAAAATTTATGAGGTTCTCTTTTTTTGTCTATATCCCTTGCAAAATGCGACAAAATATAATAAAATAACCATAGCTTAAGGAGGAAATAAATGGATACTTTTGATGAGATAAAATCACAAAAAGAATATATAGATAAAGTTAATAATTTAAATAATGATAAACAATTAAAATATAATATATTAACAATGGGATGTCAGCTAAACGAAAATGATTCAGAAAAAATATGTGGTATGCTAGAAGAAATGAATTATAAAAAAACAGATAGTTTTGAAAATGCAGATATAGTAGTATTTAATACTTGCTGTGTAAGAGAAAATGCAGAGGATAAATTATTTGGTAAATTAGGAGAGCTAAAAAGATTAAAAGAAAC
>CAZSMG010000085.1:0-4785 GCA_964608075.1 uncultured Clostridium sp.
GATGCATCATTAAAAAATATGGATGTTATAGATATGAAAGTACCTGAGATACAAAACGAAATAATCAAAACATCATATTATGAATTAAAACCAATGATGCCAGAAGATGCAATGCTTAAATTACAAGAAAAACCAACACATAATTTCTTAGTATTTATAAATATTGAAACTGGCAAAGTAAATGCAATACATAAATTAAAAGATGGTAAAAACTATGGATTAGTTGAACCAGAAGCTTAAAAATTAATAAAATAAAAAGGCAGGAAATCAAATCCTGCCTTTATGTATTCATAAAAACAAAATTTAACTTCTTGCCTTGTTAAATAAAATAACTATATAAATAGAATTTTATTTTCTTAACTTAAATGGTATAACTATTTCATGTTTCTTTCAGCTTGTTCAATCATTTTCTTAACCATTTGTCCACCTATTTTACCAGCGTCTTTAGATGATAGATCTCCATTGTATCCATCTTTTAAGTTAACACCAACTTCTGAAGCAACTTCATATTTGAATTTGTCTAATGCAGACATAGCTTCTGGAACTAATTTTCTGTTACTTGTATTTGCCATTGTTTTTTCACCTCCTGCTATATATAACATTTATAGAAAAAACTTTTGCTTTTTCTAATAATATAATTTGCAAATTTTATAAAAATAAACAGGTAAATTTTTCAAAAAAGTAAACTTTTAAAAATATATTACAGAAGTGTTACAACGATATTAAATTTAAGTTACAAAGTGCTATATTTGTTGATTTTTGACACTATTTGAGTTAAAATGAAATTAATGATTATTTTGTAAAAAAATATATAGAAATATAAATAAAGGGAGGAATTTGTCATGGCAACAAATCCAATGCAAAGAAAAGCAAGAAATTCATTTTTATTAGGAGCGTTAGTAACATTAATAATAGCTGGGATTATAATAGCATTTTTATTTATCCAATTAATGCAAGCTAAACTTAAAGAAAAAAAGGAAATAGAATCAAGTAGAACTGTATATATATTAAAAAAGGATGTTAAATCAGGAGAAACAATTGATCCATCAATTTTAACTACAAAGACAATATCATCTGATATAGTTCCAACTAATGCGACTAAACTTACAGGAGAAGAAAATATAGTAGCAAAGGTAAATATAGGAGCAAATACTATATTAACAGCAGATTTAGTTTCAGAATCAGATAATAAAATAAATAATGATACAAGAATACAAGAATATAACACAATTGTATTACCAATTGACTTAGAAGATGGGGACTATGTTGATATAAGATTATCATTACCATCAGGACAAAATTATATAGTAGTATCTAAGAAAAAAGTTACTATACCAGATTTAAATGGAACATATGTAACAGATACAATTAGAATTAATATGAATGAAGATGAAATATTATCAATGTCAAATGCTATATATGATGCATTTAAAGTTAATGGATCAAAATTAGAAGCTGTAAAATATACAGATCCAGGAATGCAAACAGCAGCAACACCAACATATCCAATAAGTGCAGAAGTAGTAGCTTTATTAAGAAGTGACCCAAACATATTAAAAGAAGCTATGACAGCTTTAAATGAAAGATATAGTAAAAATAATTTATCAGAATTAAGAAATAATTATTTGAATAACCAAATAGGTGCAGCAGGAGAACAAGCACAAACTAATGTCGAAGAAGGAATGCAACAAAGTATAACAAATTCTCAAGAATCAAGAAAACAATATTTAGATTCATTAACTAGTTATTAATTAAGGGCATAATTATGCCCTTAATGCAAGAGAGAAAGGAAGATAATTATGCAAAAAATAGGATTTATAGGTGGATATGATAAGATAGATCTTATGCTATATATTTCTAAAATAATAACATTAGCAGGTAAAAAAGTATTATTAGTAGACGCAACACAAAAACAAAAGTCAAGATATATAGTACCGACAATTACACCATCACAAGCATATATTACTGAATTTGAAAGCATCGATGTTGCAGTTGGATTTAGAAGTATTCCACAACTTCAAGAATACTTAGAATCAACTACAATACCAAAACAATATGATATGATTTTTATTGATGTAGATCATCCTAAAATGTTTGAAAATTTTGGATTAAAAAATGCAAATATTAATTATTTTGTAACATCTTTTGATGTATATGATTTAAAAAGGGGATTAGAAGCAGTAACATATATACAAGAACCTATAAAAATGACAAAAGTTTTATTTTCAATAGATATGTTAAAAGAAGAAGAAGATTATTTAAATTTTCTAGCTAAAGATTTAAATATAAATTGGAATACACAATTTAAGATTTATTTTCCAATTACAATAGGAGATATAGCTGCCATTTCTGAGAATCAAAGAGTAGAGAAAATAAAATTCAAAAAATTAAGTGTAGCATATAAAGAAAATTTACTATTTATGGTTGAAGATATTTGTAAAGATATTAAATCTTTTGAACTTAGAAAAATAATGAAAAATATAGAAAAAGGAGTATAATAATATGTCAATTGTTACATTTTGGGGAAATAATAGAGAACATGTTGGAAAAACATTATCAGCTGTAGCTGTTGCAACACAAACTGCAATAGAACATAACAAGAAAATAATAGTAATATCAACTAGCTATAATGATGACACATTAAAAAATTGTTTTTTCCAAGATGATACAAAAATTAAAAAAAATTTGGGTTTATTTGGTCCTAATAATAGTAATTTAGCAATGCAAAACGGAATTGAAGGATTAGATAGAGTTGCAAGAAGTAATAAAGTTACACCTGATATTATTACAAATTATACAAAGATAGTTTTCAAAGATAGATTAGAAATATTACTAGGATATAGTGGAGATAAACAAAATTATATACAAATATCTCAAAACTATGGAACAATTATAGAATTAGCTAATAAATATTATGATTTAGTTATAGTAGATTTAGATACATCAATACCAAAAATAATTCAAGAGCAAATAATTAAAATTTCTGATTTATTAGTAGTAACACTATCTCAAAGGCTAAATGCTTTAAATAAGTTTCTTAAATTAAAAGAAAGTAATCCATTATTTGAAGATTCAAAAGTGTTAGTGTTGATAGGCAGATATGATAAATATTCAAAATATACTTCTAAAAATATAACTAGATACTTAGGAGAAAAAAATCAAGTGTTGACGTTACCATATAATACACAATATTTCGAAGCTTGCGAAGAAGCCAGAGTACCAGATATGTTCTTGAAACTAAGGAAAATGGATAGTGATGATAGAAATGGATTTTTCTTAAGTGAAATAAAGAGAGTATCTGAAAATATTATGTATAGATTACAAATTTTACAACAGAGAAGATAAGGAGGCTAAGATAAATGACTATAACAAATATTATATTGATGTTACTAATTATAGTTATAGCTATATTTGTAGTAATAAGATATATAAATAATAAAAAGACAGCTAAAGTAGAAGAAATATTTCAAGTTGACGATCAAACATATACATTAGATATGATGACACAATTTGTTAAAAGAAGATTAGATGAAATAACAAAAGTCAATTTATATGATATAGGCCTTTCAGAAGAAGAATTGAAGAGAAGAAAAAACAAAAAATATGAACTTAAAAAGGCATTAAAGGGATGTACATATGGAGATGTAAATGATAAGAAATATGTAAAAGAGCTTATATCAGATTTATTAGAGCAAGAATATGGAGTAAACGAAGTTAATATTTCTAAAGCAATTCCATTTGATATTCCATCACTTTTAACAGCACAAGATAAATTTGACATATTGTTATATATGTATAAAAAAGAGTTTGGATATGAAGCTTTAACAGAAATGATTAAAAAATATAATTTAGCAGCACTTAAATATGTTGAAGGAGAAACAAAACCTTCATATGTTATTACAAGTGATGAAATTGAAGAAATATATGAAAATGAAAATATTTTATTATCATTTCAAGATAAATTAAGTATAGTAGTTCAAAGAATATATCAACATTATAAAGGATATAGTTCAATAGATGAACTAAGAGATATGAATATAGTTGGTGTCTCTGGTGGTGTATCTGGACTTCCAGAATCATTCTTAAGTCAAGTTGCACAACAAGATGGGGACTATCTAGAACAAATAACAGAACATAAAGTTCCAAGAGCTTGTGATAGTATTTGGATAATGTTCCAAGGTAAATCAATTCGTTTAGCATTTCTTTCATTTGGAACAGAGGCAGAACTAAAAAGAGTATGTCAAAATATATATAAATATAATAACCCTGGACAATTATCAGATACAAATGGTTACAAAATAAATGAAATGAAAGATGGTTCTCGTGTTGTTGTTGTAAGACCAAGTATGTCTGAAACATGGGCGTTTTTCGTAAGAAAATTTGACGTTAAACGTGCAACTCTAGAACAAATAGTTTTATTTCCAGGAAAAGAAGATACAATTAATTTATTAAAATTCTTAGTAAAAGGTGCAAGAATTATATCACTTACTGGTGAGCAAGGTTGTGGTAAAACAACAATGCTTATGGCAATGATTGAAAATATTTATGAAACTATGAACCTTCGTATTACAGAAACTGCATTTGAGTTACACTTAAGAAAAATATATCCAACAAGAAATATTTTATCAATGCGTGAAACAGAAACAGTTTCTGGACAAGATTGTTTGGATGTTCAAAAGAAAACAGATGGTTCTGTTAATATCATTGGTGAGGTTGCAACAGACCCAGTTGCTTCTTGGATGATACAATCAGCTCAAGTTGCATCTAAATTTACATTATTTACTC
>CAZSMG010000086.1:0-4778 GCA_964608075.1 uncultured Clostridium sp.
GTGGCGTATCAGCAACCTCGCACATCTAAGCAGTCAAACCAACTTCCATTATACAAGGTTTTCAAGTAATTTCAAGTGTTTTTTGCAAAGTTTTCGCAAAAATTTCACAAAAAGAAAAAGAACAGCAAATCTGTTCAAAATTTAAATTTGTATATGCCCTTCATAATCGCTTCCATCATCATATTTTGAAGAAGGTTCAATTTCTCTATATTGATATTTTTGAGGATTGATAAAAGAAAGAAAATTATTAAGATTGTTCTTGGCACTGCTTATCGATACTAACAACGCAAAACCTAAAAATGCTAATAGCAATTTTTAGGTTTGGGGTGTGGGGTTTCAAAAACCCTGCCATACGGGACAAACTTGTTTGTCTAGTATGTTAGACATTCAAAGAATATCTTGAGCAAAGAAGGAGGTGCAAGAAGATATGAGCTATGCTATTATAAGAAATGATAAATTAACAAGAGTGGATGCACAAGGGTCATACATTCACAATGATAGAAGGTCAAAAGGTCATTCTAATAAAGATATTGATCCTACAAGAATCCATCTTAATTTTTGGTGTAAGAAAAACGAACTAACTTATATAAAAGAATTTGATAAAATGAAAAAGGAATATGATTTAAAAGGCACAATTAGAAGTAATAGTAATATCATGTGTGAAATGATGATTACTTCTGATAATGCTTTTTTTAATAAAATTGGTTTAGAAGAAACAAAAAGATATTTCAAAGAAAGTTATAAATTTGTATGTGATTACAAAAATCTTGGAGAAAAGTATATTGTATCAGCAGCAGTACATTTAGATGAAACCACACCACATATGCATTTAGTATATATACCAGTAATTCATACAAAAGATAAAGAAGGCAAAGATATTGATAAAATATGTTGTAGAGATTTTTGGAAAGTCAGAGATAGTTACAGACAATTACAAAATGCTTTTCATAAATATATAACTTCAAGAGGTTTTGATTTGGAACGAGGTTTACCAGTAGAAGAAACAGAAGCCAAACACGAAAAAATAGAAGATTTAAAGAAATTAACTAATTTTGAAAATACTAAAAAAGTATTAGATAATATAAAATTAGAATTACCAGATACTCCAGATATAAATGATATTAAACTAATAAAACTTAATAGAGAAAAAGTAGAAAATGAAATTATTAAACCTAAAGATGACAAAATTATGGAATTGTATCAAGAAAATTTAAAATTGCATAATGAATTATCTAAACAAGTCCGATTAGTTGATAAAGCACAAAAATACCAAAATGAAAGAGATTCTATACTTGCTGATAACAAAGAACTTCATAATCAAGTAAATAATATTAAAGCAGAGTATGAAGAAAAAGAAATCGATATTGAATGGAAATATAAAAGTAAAATTAAAAGTTTAGAAAAAGAAAATACTCATTTACACAAAATTATAGATAAATTCTATGAAACTGTTGATAAGTTTATAGTTTGGATTTGTCATAAATTTGGTATTGGCGAATCTAAAGAATTAGTTAAAAAATTTGAGGAAGAAACTAACACTTTTATTGATCCAGAAAAGCAAATAAAACATGACGAAAGAGAAAAAGAATGGGATTTAGAGATATAAGGTAGGCTACCTTTTGAAAATTCTTTTTACAATATTAAATAATTTTTCATACCATTTTTCTTCCACTACAGCAATACTAGTTTCAGTTACTAAATCCTCATTTTTATCAATTTTACGATTATTTCGATTTTTAAATACGTCATCTGGATTATATTTTTCTCTGATTTCATTTTCTGCCTCTTTAATTCTTTGTGCATCTCGCAATTTTAATTTTTCTTTTTCTTCTTTGCTACATAGAAAATCTCTATAAACTAATGCCAGAATAATTATTGATTCCTCTTTTAACTCAAATTCTTCTATCGGTTCATTGATTATTGGTTTATAATTTATTGATTTTTCACTTTTTATAATTTGCCTAAACTTTTCTGGTATCTTATTCAATAGATTTGCTGGAATTAATTCAAATATAGCATCAATCTCTGAAAATGCTTCTCTATATACTTCCTTCATTTTTACTCCTATCTATTCGTAATATCATCTTGTTCTTCCTGTTCTTGCTGTTTTTCTTGTTGAACTTTTTTTCTTTCAATATCTTGTATTACTTTAACAGCTTCTTCTTTTCTTTTAGCACTATTAGGTAGATTAACTGAATTTCTATCCCATGATTGAAATTTATTTTGCCACATTGCTTCTACTTGTTGCTCTTCTTGCTGTCTACTTTCTGTTTTAGGTTTTAATTCATCTCCTACCTCATCTTTTATACTTTCTGATTCTTCGTGCTTAATTTCTTGTTCTTGTCTTTCTTGTCTAGTTTTTGCAGCAGTAGCATATTCTCGTTCTATGAATTCACTTATTTGTTCTGGTGTCATTTTAGTTTTGTTTTCTAAACGATATTTAATTAATCCAAATATAAATTCATCATCTGTTCCAGTTCTTGCAATATAATCATCTAGAGTTAATAATTCATCTTTTGTACCTTTTAATCCACCAGTCAAAACATTTCTATGATTAGCAATAGCCTCATATAATTCATTTATTTTGTCTGGTGTTTCGCTATTGATTAACATATCATCTCTTTCTGGAATTAGTTGGCTTAAATCCTTCTTTGTTCCATCTAAATTATATCCTACCTGTAAAATTGGAAATTTTTCTATTATTTCAGGATGTTGTTCAATATACATTGAACTTAATGTATCAATTTGTAGCATAAAATCAACAGATTTTCCACTTTTAAGAGAGACTTCTGCATCATAAAAGTTTCTATCGTAATTTTCTAACCTTTGCTTGATAACTTCTTGATTATAGGCTTGGTATAACTTTGGATTATACCTTTCCATAGTCGCCATTGCATCTCGTAATCCTATCTTTTCAGCATGATTTTCTTTTAGCAAATGGCTATAATTTTCATTATAAAATTTAGGATCATATTTTCTAGCAATAGTTTCTAATGCCATAATGTATATTGTCTTTGTTTTTGGAATATCAACGCCTTTTATATTTGCTCTTTGTATTACACTATTTTGCTGTGCATGTACTACTTCATGAAATATTGTTTGCATTCCCCTCAAAAATTGATCATAGTTATTGCTTAATAAATTTTCTACGACTTTGGGTGAATATGAAATACTAAATGTATCATCTCCATTATTAACGCATACTGCATTAGAACTCCCGTGAGTTTCTTTGTAATCACTCTCTTCCAATATTTTCACAGCAATATTTTCATCAATTCCTAATTTCCATGCAGATTTTTTTGCAAGATAGTTTATAACAACATTTGCATCATCCTTATTCCATTTTCCTATCTTGTATTTCATTAAATATCTCGTTGCCATTTCATATAGATAGTGTTGATTGTTATCTGTTAAATCTAAATCTTTGGCATTTTCTCCACACCACTTTACTATATCTTGGTAACTTGCTTCTGTTTTTGTATTATTTCTAAATTTTTCAGCTAATTCATGTGCATCCATATTTTCTCCTTAGTGTATATATTTTAATCTTAATGTATTTATACCATTACTACACATAAAAGTCAATGTTTATGCGTTATATTTCACGCATATCTTATATTTTTATTTGCTATACTGATTTTGTAAACTTTAATGAGAATAGGGGGAATACTATGACTTTGCTAGAAGCAACAAGAAAAAGAATAAATGAACTATGTAATGCAAATAATATGAATATTAATCAATTAGCAATAGCTTCTGGTATTAATCCATCAACAATAAGAAGTATTTTCAAAGTTATTAAAAAAGCTCCATCTTCTGATACTATTCACTATATTTGTATTGGATTTGGAATATCTATAAAAGATTTTTATGATAGTAAATTATTTGATGATTTAGATGATAACGACTAAAAAATAATAAAATTTTTAAAATAATGAATTTTTGAAAAACATTTGACATATAATAAAAAATATAGTATACTATATTTAGCTTAAGCAAGAGAATAAATCGAAGAACTCGAATGTTCACAGAGATATGTTGACCACATATCTCATTTTTTTGCAAAAAAATAAAGGCAGTTGACCAGACTGCCTTTGATTAGTTTGTACTAATCTTGAGAATTTTGGTTTTCATCATCTTTACTATTACTAAGTAATAATAAAACAATTAATCGCCAAATTAAATCGAATGAACTCAAGACGTTCACCTCCTTTCTCCAAGATTTCCTTTGGAAAAGGATGGATTTATTATACTTTAATTTTATTTTAAAAACAATGCTTTTTCTACAATTTCAACAATTATTTTTAATCGACTTTATTTTTATTTCTACTTTTATATACATTTGCTTGATTTCTACATTGGCTACTATCATATTCGGCTTTAGGGTTTTTAGCATAAAAAACTTTACCACAATGTTTGCATATTCTTAATGGATTCTTTTCACTACAAAGCATAAAACCAAAAGACATATCTAATGCTAGTTTTAACGAATTAGGCTGCCAACATATTTCAGGATTATTTCCATACATATTGATTTTATATGGTATACCAGAGAAATAATAATTATTTATAGTTTCTTTTGCTGTATATTCATCAAACTCATGTATATTGTTATTTGCTAGATCTGTTGCCTTTTTAAAGATGTTGTACATTTTTTTTGCATAATCAATAATCCAATCAATTTTTTCACAATAAAAACTAGAATAAATTAATTGATTTGTTATTGATGTATTATTTAAAAGCCTTTGTAAATCAGAATTTGAATTTATTTTCACATC
>CAZSMG010000087.1:0-4530 GCA_964608075.1 uncultured Clostridium sp.
TATCATACTCTCCTTCTTGAAGAGTATCTGCATATCCCATTATTGATGTTATAGGTGTTTTTAATTCATGTGATACATCTGCTACAAACTCTTTTCTAACATTATCAAGTTTAACATGTTCTGTTATATCTTGAATAACTGCAATTACACCTGCAGGTCTATCATTTTCATTTTTAAATGGTGCAAAAAATACATTAACAAATCTTTCATTGACTTCTATTCTTTGTTCAGTAGATGTCCAATTCTCTAGATATATTATCTTTTCCATATTTATATCTAATTTAAATTTCCTAAATATATCATCAAAAGAGTTATCCTCTGGCGAAATGCTAAGTAGCATTTTAGCAGCTGGATTAATTAATATTATTTCACCATCCATGTCAAATGCTATTAATCCATCTGTCATATGAAGAAGTATAGTTTCTATTTGGTTTTTTTGTTTAGATACTTCACTTAATTTATCTTTAAGTTCTGTTGTCATCATTCCAAATGCATTTACCAATCCATTTACTTCATTACTTTCTTTATTAGTTTCTTTAGTTTCAATATCAGTATCCTCTCCTGAAGCAATTTTTTCTGCACTTTCGATTAATTTATTTATAGGATAAATTACAACTTTTGATAAAAATAATCCCACTAAAATAGCAATTACTGCAAATGCCAATAATGCAATTGCAAGTGCTATTTTGGTTTGATTTAATACATTGGTTATATTATTTGTTACTTGTCCTATTTCATTAAATTCATTTGCTATAATCTGTGAATTAATACAATTTAAATTATTTATATAAAATAGTCCTAATCCTACTATTATAGCTACTCCTATTATTGTAAATAGTATCACTATTTTTATTTGTATGTTCTTAAACATTACTAGCTCCTTTATTTTACAAGTTCTTTTATTTCTTTATAAATCTTTTCTTCAACATCATATGATGCCACTTTTAATGCATTTTTTTCCATATCTTTTTGTTTTTGTTTATTTAATATTATTTCTTCAATAGTACTATTTAAATTATTTTCATCCAAATTCTCATTTAAAATTATTTTTGCAGCGCCTACATTTTCTAATACTTTAGCATTATATAATTGATGATCCCCACTAACATTTGGTAGCGGAACTAAAATTGATGGTTTTCCTAAATTAGAAATTTCAGTTATAGTCATTGCTCCGCTTCTTGCAACAATAACATCTGATATGTTCATAACCTCTTCCATATTATAAATATATGGAACTATTTTTGTATTTTCTATATGATTAATATTAATTCTTCTATTTTCTAACTCTTCTTTTATGATATCATATTGTTTAGGTCCTGTTGCCCAAATTATTTGATATTTTTTATTAAGCTTATCTAATATTATACCTGTTATTGCTTCATTAATTTTTTGAGCACCTTGACTCCCACCAAATATAAGAATTATAGGTTTTGCTTCATTTAAACCTAAATCTTTAATTATCTTTATTTTTTCGTTAATATTATAATCTCTTTTTTGTATTTTTACAGGGGTTCCTGTGCATACTACTTTCTTAGCATTTTTTATTCTAGTTTTAGCCTCATTAAAAGATACTAAAATAGTATCTGTCTTTTTAGCAAGCATTTTTATAGCTTTCCCTGGAAATGCATTACTCTCATGTAATACCACTGGAATATTATTTTTGTAAGCTGCTGTAACTACTGCTCCACAAATATATCCACCAGTTCCTATTACTATATCTGGATTAAATTCTTTTATTATTTTATTTGCTTCACCAATACCTTTATATGTTTTATAAAGCTTTTTTAAATTTTCAATTGAAATTTTCTTACTTAAACCATAGGCATCTATTGTCTTTAATTCATATCCTGCCCTTGGAACTAAATCATTTTCTAATCCTCTTGTTGTACCTATAAATATTATTTTTGAGTCTTTTTCTTCTTGTTTTATCTTATTTGCAATCGCTAATCCAGGATTTATGTGTCCAGCAGTACCTGCCGCTGCAATTATTGCTCTCATTTAATTCTCCTTTGACCTTAATTTATTATGATTTTATACTTGCTCTTGAAATATTTAAGAGCACACCCATTTCACAAAATAGTATAAATAGTGCAGTACCTCCATAACTAAAGAATGGAAGTGGCATACCTGTTGCTGGTATTGATGATGTAACAACAGCTATATTTAATATAACCTGAACAGCAACTAAAGTTGTTATTCCAATTGCTACTAAACTTCCAAACATATCTGGCGATTTCATTGCAATTAATATTCCTCTCCATATAAATATTGCAAATAATAAAATTACAAGTGCACACCCAATAAAACCTAATTCTTCTGCTAATACTGAAAATATAAAATCATTATGTGGCTCAGGAATATATAAATACTTTTGTTTACTTTCTCCAAGTCCTGCTCCAAATAATCCTCCAGAACCTATAGCATATAAACTTTGAATTACTTGCCATCCTGTTCCTGTTGGATATTTCCAAGGATCTAAAAAAGTTGTAACCCTTGTTAATCTATATGGCTCTAATATTATTAATCCTACTAATGCTGGTACTCCTAATCCTCCGCCTACTGCTATAAATTGCCATAATTTACATCCAGCTAAAATCATCATAACAGCAACTATTGCAATTATTACTATTGAAGCACTAAAGTGTGGCTGAAGTAGTAAAAGTCCTATTATTGGTGCAAGTAAGCATATATGTTTTAAAAAACCATTTTTAAAATCACCTAAACTATCTCTATTTTTAGTAAGTATTCCAGCATAAAAAATAATCATTAAGAATTTAACCATCTCTGATGGCTGAACAGATAAACTTTCTGTAATATATATCCATCTTTTAGCTTCATTTACTTCTCTTCCAACTAATATTACTAAAACTAATAATATAAGTGAAATCCACCAAGCATGTTTATAAAATTTTTGATAAAATCTATAATCTATTTTAGATATTATGCACATTGCTATAATTCCTAATACTGCAAATATAAGTTGTTTATTAAAATATGTATAACTATCTCCCCATTTTGAAAGTGCAGATGGAGAACTTGCAGAAAGAACCATAACTAAACCTATCGTTATTAATAGTAATATTGTTATTACTAAAGTATAATCTATTGGATTATTTATGAAGCTTGAAAATTTCTTAACTTTTTTAGCCATATCTTTTCCTTTCTTTAACTATATTGCTTTTAAACCTATTATACATAAAACTAAAGTTATTAAGCTAAATACAATTACAACTTTACTTTCCTTCCATCCTGATAATTCAAAATGATGATGAAGTGGTGCCATTTTAAATATTCTATTTCCTGTCTTTTTAAAATATGCTACTTGTATTATTACTGACAGAGTTTCTAATACTGGTATTAGTGCTATTAAAGGAAGTATAAGTGGTACTCTTAAATATAAAGCTAAAACTGATATAACTCCTCCTAAAAACAAAGATCCTGTATCTCCCATAAATATTTTAGCAGGATGAAGATTAAACATTAAAAATCCAAGTATTGTTCCTATCATAATGCTACCAAATATAATAACTTCTTTTACATCAAATATTATGCCTATTATAGTTAAAAAAGTTATTATTATTGTACATACACTAGAAGATAAACCATCTATTCCATCTGTCAAATTTACCGCATTTGTAGTAGCAAGTATTACTAAAACAGCAAATGGAATATATGCAAGCATTGGTACATTTATATATGTTTTTAAAAATGGTATATAAGTTTCAGTTCCAATTTTTGATATATTAATAGCTAATAACACATAAACTACAGAAATTAGGATAAGGCCTAACATTTTATAGCTTGGTCTTAATCCTTCTGTATTCTTTTTATTTAATTTTTTAAAATCATCTACAAACCCAACAATTCCAAATCCTATAGCTAAACACAACATTGGAATTAGATTATTTGCTATATCTGTATTTCCTTGATAGATACAATAAATATATGTACCTACCACACATATAACTATTGCTATCATCATTATGATTCCGCCCATTGTTGGAGTTCCCTGTTTTTTTAGATGTGATTGTGGTCCATCATTTCTTTCCATTTGGCCTACTTTTAATTTTCTTAATATTGGTATAATCATTATTGCAAGTACTATTGTTATAAAAAATGATATAAGTAATATCTTTATTTGAAAATCCAATCTAAATCAACCTTTCTATTTTTTACTTTTGTTTTTATCTAATTTATCTATAATTTCATTAACTATAATTCTTTCATCAAACGGATTCTTTTCTCCGTTTATTTCTTGATATGGTTCGTGACCTTTTCCAGCTAAAACAATTATATCTCTTTTAGTTGCCATTTTTATTGCTTCTTCTATTGCCTCTACTCTATCTACAATTACTTTATAATTGCCTTTTGTCTTTTTTATTCCAGCTTCTATTTCTTTTACTATTTCTTCTGGATCTTCAGTTCTAGGATTATCTGATGTTATTATTGTATAATCTGCTATTCTTCCTGATATTTCACCCATTATTGGTCTTTTACCTTTATCTCTATCTCCACCACATCCAAATACTG
>CAZSMG010000088.1:0-4495 GCA_964608075.1 uncultured Clostridium sp.
CTTTTAATAGTCTTACATATTTTAGAGTATCAACAGTGTTTCTTCCAAATCTTGATATTGATTTTGTAATTATCATATCAAATTTGTTGTCTGTTGCATCTTGCATCATTTTCATAAATCCATCTCTTTTATAGTCTAGTGTTCCTGTTATTCCCTCATCTGCATAAATACCAACATATTTCCAATCGCTATTACTTTTTATTTTTTCTTCATAATACTTTAGTTGAGAATTATAACTATTTATTTGTTCTTCCTTTTCTGTACTTACTCTTGCATAGGCACATACTCGTAAATTTCCTTTTATTTCTTCTCCTGTTGTTCTATTAATTCGACCTTTTTTCTTCTCTATAACTTGTACTTTCAAATTTAACCTCTCTTTCTCAAGTTTAGAGAATCTTTATGTGCTTATTATACATCAAAAGTTAAATTTTTCAAATACCTATATGAGTTAAATTATATTCTTGTAAAATATTTTGTTTTAGTTCTACATATTTCTTTTCTTTAATTAGTCCTGAATTAAATGTATTGTTTAGTATTGCTATTTTAATACTACAATTAAAAATATTTTCGTTTAGTTTGATGTTTTTCGTATTATCAAAATTGATTTTGTATAACATAAAAATCCTCCTTAACTTGAATTAAATTTCAAAAAAGGCAACAGAAAAAGCCAGCCGTGCTAGCTTCGACTGACTTGATTGTTTTACATTTTTTGATAATACGATTATATTATGGTGTTCTATAAAGTTCAATTCCCGTTTTTTTCCCTTTTTTCTATTTGGGCTATTAAAGTAATGATTTTTCAATAAGTACACTAAGTGAACTTGTATAAAAAATTTTAAAAATTTATTTTTTACTTTTATATTTTTTAGTTCACTTGGTGTACTTGTTATTTATTCTTCTCTAAAATCTAGTTCACTCGGTGTACTTGATTTTTTATGTTTGTAATTTTCAGTTCACTAAGTGTACTAATGATTAATATTTTAGCAAAATCCAAATACACTTAGTGAACTTTCTTAATATTTTAGTTCACTATTTTTTATTTTAAACGAAGAATAGCGGGTTTCAGCCAGTTCACTCGGTGAATTTTTACATCATATTTGCTTAAAATTTTTGTTTCTTTATTAACTCTTGAAGGCTTGTCCTTCAATGTGTATAGGCGATATGTTAATACCGCTTTCCTGCCTTTAGTATTCCCCCTAGTTCACTCTTCTTTTTATCTACATTTGGTTTTATATTATCAAATTTTATATCACGATTTTTCTAGCTTTTTTGTGATACAAAATTTATATCACGAATTTTTTCAATTTTTCGTGATATAAATTTCTATATCACGAATTTTTTGATTTTTTCGTGATATAAATTTCTATATCACGAATTTTTTGATTTTTTCGTGATATAAATTATTTTAAAAATAAATCAATGTATTTTTCAAAAGCAAAAATTTGATTTCTATTATATCCTGTCGTTTCCTTAATTATCTGTTTTTCCAATAAGCTATTTACTACTCCATTTATTGTTGTTAATTTGATTTCTGTTTTTTCTGCCATTTTGTTTCTTGTTAATACAGGTTCATCATATAACAAGTCTATTACTTTTTTTGCATTCTCTGGTTTTACTGGCAAATCCATGATGGTTTTATCCATTTCCATTGTTAATTCAACTACTTTTCTAAATTTTTCTTTTGCTGTCTTTGATGTTTCAATAACTGCTTCTAAGAAAAATTTAATCCACCCTATCAAATCATTATGAGTCCTTACTCTTGTAAGCATGTCATAATATGTATCTTTATTTCTTTCAATATAATCAGAAATGTATAAGCAAGATTTATCAAGCATACCTTTACTTTGAATATATAATGGAATAAGTAATCTTCCAATTCTTCCATTACCATCTAAGAATGGATGTATAGATTCAAATTGATAATGTAAAATTGCAATTTTTATTAAATCTGGTGTATCAATCTCTTCATTATTTATAAATTTTTCAAAATCTGTTAAACATTCTGCAATTTCTGTATGTGGTGGCGGAACATATACTGCTGTGCTTGGCATACTTCCTCCAATCCAATTTTGTGATGTTCTAAATTCTCCTGGCGTCTTGTGTTCTCCACGAACTCCTTGCATTAGTATTTTATGAATTTCTCTTATTAATCTAGTACATACTGGAAAACCTTCTTTAATTCTTTCAACTCCATAATTTGTAGCTTTCACATAGTTTTGTACTTCTTCCCAGTCATCTCTTTTTTCTGGATTAATATCAGTTACATCTAGTAAATCTTCTTCTACAGTTGTTCTTGTTCCTTCAATTCTACTTGATTTATTAGCTTCAATTTTTACATGCATTTTAATGTATAAATCTACATTTGGTATTAATAATGAATAAGCATTTAGTTCTCCAATTTGCCTATTTGCTTCTGCTAATAGCTTGTCCAATTTTGTGTCATCCCATCCCCAGTTATAATTTATTTTGCTTGGAATAAATGCTTTATAATCATTCACTTTAATGTATTCACCTGATTTGTATTCTTCTAATTTTTTCATAAAATTGCCTCCAAAATTATTATATTAGTTATTTTTCTTACTATCGTATCTACCTTTCATATATTCTCCATTTTCTTTATGACAATTATAAAATACGAATCTATCTAAATAAATTTTCTTTTTACAATGTGGACAATATAAATACCACATTTTTAATATTTCTTCATTTTCTTTAAAATTATTTATTTCTTTGAAACATCTTGGACATATTAATAGTGTGTCATTTAATAGTTCTTTTAATTCTTTATTTTTTTCTTTATTGGAAAGCATTAAATATCTATTTGTTGTAATTGAATTGTTAATAATGAATTCAATTTCATTTATAAGCTCCAATTTTTGTAATATCTTTAAAGTTAATTTAATAACATAGGTTTGAATTGTTGGCATAATATGATAGAAATAGATAATAAATTCTTTAATAGCTTTAACATCACTAAATATCATATTGAAATTTCCATTTTCTGTTTTATAATATGGACATGTTGTTATGATATGTTGCGTTTGATTCCATATTCTCTCTAGTCCGTATTTCTTCTTTTTTAGAATATCTAATGTTATATAAAATCTCACCATAAGCTTCACTAAATACTTCTTTAGCTACAGCACTAATAATTTTTCTCTTTTCTTCTGGACTAAATTTATCAACAGCAAAATTATCAATAGGTTTCTCTAAAAATTCATATATAAATTCTATATCTTTATTTTCTAATACTTCTAAAAAATACAAATCATCTTTCAATGGTTTTCTCAATAATGAATATGCTATACTAGCTTTCATCTTAGATGCTGCCATAGTCGCTTCGTAAGTATAATCTAAGTAATCTGACCATAGTGAAAAAAACATATGCTGGTAATACATTCTACTTATTTCTTTCTTATATCCATGTAATCTCCAATATTCTATATCATGTTTTTCCCATTCTTCCTTGTCTTCTTCTCTAACATCTATTTTAAAACTATGCCAATCATGTCTATTTGCCCTTTTTACTAAACTAAGCATTAAATTATGACACATTATAATATAATTATAATTTTCTAGTTCTTCACCTTCTAAAAGGAAATGCTCCATATCTCTTACTTATCCTTTCAATTTTTATTTAACTCTACTTGTATACTTATTGGTGTATAATCAATTACATCGCAAGATACACATATATGATTGCTTTTATCAAATCTTTCATCTAATGGCTTTTCATGTATATGTCCAAAAACATTGATATAATTTTCTTCTACCTCAATTGGTTCATGTGTTAAAATTAGATTTCCTAAAATTAATCTCTTTTTATATACTTCAGTAAATCCAACTTCTTTCCATCCATTTATTCCTCTTTTATAATCATGATTTCCTCTTATTAATATTTTTGTACCGTTTAATCTATTAACTAATTCCTTTAATTCTTCTGTACTACCAAATCCAACATCTCCTAAATGATAGACTATATCATCTTTTGTAATAACTGAATTCCACTTATTTATTATGTATTCATTCATCTCTTTGGAATCTTTAAATGGTCTATTACAATATTTAATTATATTTTCATGATTAAAGTGTGTATCTGCTATAAAATATTTCATAATATCCTCCTATCATTTTTTGTTGCATCTTGCGAACATTTGTATTGTATCATAGTTTTTAATAACATTCAATCTTTTTAGCAAAATTTGTCATAATTTATTGATACTATGGATAAATTATATTATAATAGTTTTACATTTGATTGTTGCACACTTATAAAGAGTGGAGTTTGTTTCATCTTTTGTAAAGATGCTTAAAAGCCTTCTCTTGATAGAAGGCTTTATTTTTTAACCGCCTCGAATTTAACACGGTTATCTTTTATTTACTAACTATAAATAGCTTACTATATCTTCAAATGTATCATATTCACTTTCACTATTGATATGTCCTGCATTTGGTATTAAAATTTGTTCTGTTGCAATTTTATCTGTAAATTCTT
>CAZSMG010000089.1:0-4470 GCA_964608075.1 uncultured Clostridium sp.
AGGATTTATTGTTTACTTTTCAATGTACTTTTTTCCGTATTTTTTCACGGAACGTTTTATATTATACTATACCTTTTTTTCTCTGTCAATACATTTTTAAAAAATATTTTTTTATTTTTTATTACCTTAAAAAGGGCAAAATAAAAAACTAGTAACTGCTGTTTTTATATTATTCAGATGATTTAATTTTATTACTAATTCTTCTGTTTTTATTTAATATTTTTCTTTGTTGCTTGGTACTTTTTTATAATATCATATTTTGATGTTATTTGTCAACGACTTTATTAAAATTTTTTTATGTATTTTTTTCCAGATTTATATTTCCACTAAAATCAAATCATCACTTATACATTTTATATTTTGCCATGGTATTACAATATCGTTACTTGAGCTAAATATATTAAGTAATTTATTATTACCACCTGGTACTATTATTGATGTAATAATACCCGATTCTAAATCAGCACAGACGTCCTGAACACAACCGAAGTCTTCTTCCATCAGTTATATTAATAACCTCTTTGTGTTTAAAGTCTAATCCTTTATCTCCCATATGTAACTCCTTTCATTTTATATTATATGCAAAAACATTACTAACTTTTCTAATTTAGTAATGTTTTTACTTATAAAATTCAACAATTATTATTTATATAATCTTTTTATATGATTTATTGCACTTTTTTCTAATCTTGATATTTGTGCTTGTGATATTCCAATTTCTTCTGCAACTTCCATTTGTGTTCTACCATCAAAAAATCTTTTAGTAATTACCATCTTTTCTTTATCACTTAATTTTTTCATAGCCTGAGCTATTGTCATATTCTCTGCCCATAATTCATCAGTGTTTTTACTATCTTTTACTTGATCCATTACATATATACTTTCATTTCCATCATTGTATATAGGTTCTTGCAAAGATATTGGATCTTGTATTGCATCAAAACTAAATGCAACATCTTCTTTTTCTACATTTAACTCTTTAGCTATTTCTTCTATTGTAGGTTCTTTACCATTTTCTCTTATATATTTTTCTTTATATTGTATAGCTTTATACGCTAAATCTCGAACAGATCTACTTACTCTTATACTATTATTATCTCTTAAGTATCTTCTTACTTCTCCAATTATCATAGGTACTGCATACGTACTAAATTGTACATTTTGACTTAAATCAAAATTATCTATTGCTTTAATTAATCCTACACAGCCAACTTGAAATAAATCATCTGCACTTTCACCTCTACCATAAAACCTTTGTATTACACTTAAAACTAATCTTAAATTTCCATTTATAAATTTTTCTCTTGCTTCTTCGTCTCCTTCTTTAATTTTTAAAAATAATTCTTCTTTTTCTTTTTTACTTAGTAAAGGTAATTTTGATGTGTTAACTCCACAAATCTCAACCTTATTAATCAAAATAAACCTCCTTTGAAAATCACTTAATTTAAGTTTTTCCAAATTTGGTTTTTTTATTCTGTATAAAATAGCATTTTCTATATTATATACTTTATTATCTAAAAATCAATTTATTTCTATTAGAAAAGATGCCCTATTTCAGGGCATCTTGTATATTAGAGTTTCTCTTTTTAGCTAATTCATTGAAGAAGTCCTCATCTTTTTTGTTATTATTATTACTTAAACTTCTTTCCCGGATTAAAGCAAATGTTTCATCATCTACTATTAATTCTAGAATTGCTTTGAGTAGTATTAAATCAATAACTTTTTTTGACATACTATATTTTTTAGCAAGCTCTTCCTTTGATATGTCAAAATTATTTGCAAATTCTTTTGCAATTGTTTTTATCTCCTTTTCTGAAAGATTAGAAACAATTTTTTCATATCGCTTTTTCCGCATATTCTGATAATGCAAAATGGATTTGATACCTGCTTCGTTGGCATGAGGCTTTTGATTTTGAATTGCTTTGGATTGCATTAAATCAACAATTTTATCTGATACCAAATTGTTAATAATCGCGTATTCCAAGACCTTGTAAAAACAAGCATTGCTTATATCATATTTATTACTAAAATACGATCTAGCAAATTCTCCATCAGAATTAGCATATTCTTCTGCAATCTTTTGGCAAAAATAATCAAATGCCATAGTTGTCATTGATTTTTTTAATACACTGAAACTCCGTTTTGTGTTTTTTTGCATATAACCACCTCCATTTGGAAACTAGTTAATAGTACCGAAAAACAATACAATTGTATCATGTTTTATGTAAATAATCAATAGTATCTTTCTATTTTTATCCAGTCTTACTCATAATATCTTTTTTCATTTTATTAATAATTTTCTTTTCTAATCTAGAAATATAACTTTGGGATATTCCAAGCTCATCTGCTACTTCTTTTTGTGTTTTTTCATTACCTGTTATAAACCCAAATCTCATTTCCATTATATTTTTTTCTCTACTATTTAATTTTTCAATAGAAGCTTTAAGTAATGTTTTATCAACCTCATCTTCTAATTTTCTATATGTAATATCTGGATCTGTTCCTAATATATCTGAAAGTAATAATTCATTCCCATCACAATCCTTATTTAAAGGCTCATCAATAGAAACTTCTCCTTTTATTTTATTACTTCTTCTTAAAAACATTAATATTTCATTTTCAATACATCTAGACGCATATGTCGCAAGTTTTATTTTCTTTTCTGAATTAAATGTATTAACCCCTTTCATTAAGCCTATAGTTCCTATTGAAATTAAATCTTCTATACCTATTGCTGTATTTTCAAACTTTTTAGCAATATAAACAACTAGCCTTAAATTCCTTTCTACTAATGTTTGCCTTGCTATTAAATTATCTTCATTTGATAACTGATTAATCAATTCTTCTTCCTCTTCTGGCGAAAGTGGAGGAGGAAGTGTTTGACTTCCTGCTATATAAAAAATAGGCAAATACTCTTCTTCATTATTCTTATTTAAATATTTTACACAAATATTATTTATAGACTTCATTAATTTTGATAAATCCATAAAATCCCTCCTCTAAATTATTTCTAATCCTACTAAAGCTCTATACTCTCCTCGTTTAGTTAAGGATTTATTATATATTCCCATTATAGCTTTACTTACTATAGTTATATTTTCATCATTTATTAGCTTTACTTCATCTACTTTAATACCAAGTAACATTCCATTTTGCTTTCCAAGAGAAGTAAAAGGTATAACTTTTAATTTTGACATATACTTACTTTGTATATCTTCTGGTATATTTTTAAAATCACCTCCTAAAATATTACTTAAATTATTTAAAATTTCTTTTGGAATAACTTCATATAATAAAGTATGTTCTACAACAATTACAGGTATATTTGTTATTGGTTCTCTTAATAAATTGCCAGTATCTATCATTGCTTTAGCTTCTATATTTTTATCATCTATTTTTATATCTAAATTACAGAATAAGTCTTTTTTACTAATTTTTGTCTTTACTATTTTAAATGTTACACTAAGTAAAATAAAACCAACTATTGCTGCAAGCATAACTGTTTTTAGTGGATATGTTCCAAGTAGCATTCCATTTTTCATCAATATATCTTGTGGTCTTATAAAATATAATAATGAAAAAGCTGCTCCTCCAAAAACAAATGATGTTAAGTAAAATATGAGTAATTCTTTACACATTTTTTTAATATTCTGTGGATAAAATGCTATATATACCATTATTATTGACAATAATAGTTTCAAAAATATTGTAGAATATATTTCTAAAGCAGATATATAAGAAAATATTGCATATACTCCACCTATTGAGCTACTTATTAATATTCTTATATATTTAATTTTAATTTTTAATATAATTGCCACTGATAATAAAATTATATAGTTCATAATTAAGTTTTCAATAAGTACAACATCGATATAAATTGTCATATCTATCACCTGCTATGTTATTTTATAGTCTTTGTTCTAAAAAACATGTCAATTCCTATTGTAGAAAAAAAGAAATAATCTACAAAAATAGATTATTTCTTTTTTAAATTTTACTTATTTTCATTTTATCTAATAAATATGATAGTGCTTTTTCTGATAAAAAAAGAGATGATAAGTATTTTTATCATCTCTTTTTTATTACATATTTTTGTTTTTGTTTTTTCTTAAAAATGAAGGAATATCTAAATCATTTTGTGATGAATTTACTTCTGTACTTGATGGTATTGAATTTATTTTCTTCTCCCATGTTTTAGAAACTACATTTTCAACTCCAATACTTGTTAAATTATCATTAACTTTTTCAAATCCAGTAGCTATAACAGTTATTTGAATTTGATCTTGCATAGTTGGATCTGTAACTGTACCAAATATGATATTTGCTTCTGGATCTACACTGCGTTGAATAAGCTCTGCAGCTGTATTTACTTCGTGTAATCCTAAGTCGTCTCCACCAGTAATGTTAATAATAACTCCTCTTGCACCTTCAATAGATGTTTCAAGTAATGGACTTTGAATTGCTTGT
>CAZSMG010000090.1:0-4401 GCA_964608075.1 uncultured Clostridium sp.
GAAAACGGAAGAACAATATATGCAAGACTAACAAATGGAATATCAGCAACAAAAACATATGCGGTAGGAAACGTAACAAACATAGACAAAGAAAAACCAGAAATAAAAGAAGAAATAAAAGCAAGCAATATAACAACAAAAGGATTCAAACTAAGCGTAAAAATACAAGACGAAAACTCAGGACTAGGAAAAATAAAATGGTATATGAAAAAAAGCACAGAAGAAAACTACACACCAACAGAAGAAGAATATACAAAATTAAACGGAACAACAACAGGAAAAACAGAAGAAACAACAAAAGAAAAAACATATGACAACCTAACAAGTGGAACATATCAAGCATATGCAGAAATATATGACGTAGCAGGAAACAAACAAACAAGCAAAGAAATAGATATAACAACAGGAATAGTAACAGGAAGTTTAAGTTTTAGTACGCCAATGTGGTCAGAAGGAAAAGCAAGTACAACAATAAGCACATCTTCGAACTATCAAATACAATATCAAGTAAATGGGACAGACGAAAATAAATGGACAACAGGATCAATAGTTACAAACTTAATAAATGGAGACAAATTATATGCAAGATTATGGGATGGAAAAAATGGGGATACAACAAAATACGCAACGATTTTAAGACATATAGCGAATTCACCAAATATAGATGGATTTAATAAAGCAAACACATATTATGTGAAATGGGATTTAAATAAAGCAAAAACAAAATATACAGAAAGCACTACATATATGTATAATAATGCAATTCCAAATGGTTGGTATGATTATACAGCAGGTGTAAACCATTGGGCTAATATAAAAACAGTAGGAGGAGAAAATGATTGTTACTGGGTGTGGATACCAAGATATGCATATAAAATAACATATAATAATCCAGAAGATAGGTCACAAGGTGGAACAATAGATATAAAATTCTTAAACGAAAAAACAAATATACCGATTGGAGAAACACAGCCAATAACAAATAAAGCACCAGGACATGAAAAATGGTTGGTACACCCAGCATTTACAAGCGAAGGAAATGGAGGATTTGGAGAACTAACAGGAATATGGGTAGCAAAATTTGAGGCAAGTAGTAATGCTTCAAATGTAGTAGAAAACCCAACAGTAGAACAACTAGGAATCGATGGAGGTTCAGAAACTGACATAGATTTAAAGGTGAGAGTAAAACCAAATGTAACAAGTTGGAGAAATATAACATTAGGAAATATATTTATAGTATGTAGAAATTTAACATTAATAGGAAATTCATTGGAAAACACAAGTAATCTAAATTCACATATGATGAAAAATACAGAATGGGGAGCTGTAGCATATTTAAGTAGAAGTGTATATGGAAAAAATGGTGAAGTATGGAATAACCCATATTATAGTAATACTTCTGTTTTTTCAACAATAACAGGATTATGTAGTAATGAATCAAATGGTAAAGACAATATAACAAATGATATAACTAAAACATGCAGATATAATGAAGTTGGTGGAGGAAATGCTTCTACAACAGGAAATGTATATGGAGTATATGATATGGCAGGAGGAGCATTTGAATATGTAGCAGGAATACTAAGCAGTTATAAGTCTAAGAGTGGTAATTATGATTTTACTAATTCAGATACATATCCAAATAAATATTTCGATTGGTATGCTGGAAATTCGAGTGATAGAAATATAAATTATAATGCAAATACTGGAAAATATGGAGATGCCATATATGAAATATCTAGTTCTGGTGTTGGTATCAACTGTTGGGAGTCTGGTTACTCTTATTTTCCTGCTACTGATTACCATGTGTTCACTCGTGGGGCTAGTGCTGAACACGGAGAAACTGCAGGCTTGTTCTCCTTCGATGTCGACTTGCGTTCTTACATTGAATATAGTTTCCGTCCAGTAGTGCTTAGTTCCCAACCATAGATTTGTTGATTGGTACTTGATAAGAAAATTATGATAAATTTATAATAATGAAAGATTTAAAATACAATAAATAAATATATATAAATAGTAAATAATATAAAGTAAGTGTAGGAGATTATGTATCATATAATGCAACAAATAATTATAGTTATACATCACCAGTAAGAAATGGGCCATCACATGGAAACGGATGTGGATAGCAAACATTTGCATCAATTAGTAGTATAAAATGGAGGGTATTAACAAAGATACACCAAGCAAAGAAATAGTACTAATTAGTGAATATACGATTCAATCAGATACAGGTACTAAGTTCTATATTAAAGAAACTATAGGATATTTATATGCAGAAGAAGAATTAAATAGAATTTGTAGTATATATGGACATGGAGTAGGTCAAATACAAGTAAAACATCTACATATTATCCAACAAAGATGACGAGTATAGAAATGTGACATTCAGTTTTATCAAGAATATATATATAATTATTATTCTTATATTGGAAGTGATTACTTAGAAAGAACAGCAAATCATTATGAAATGTTATTCACATCCATAACAGATGCGAATGAGAGAAGGTATTTTTTATCTTCACGATGTATTTATAGTGGATTAAATAATGTGTAGTATAATTGTGGGGAGTTGATGATAGTTGTATTGGATTTCAAGCAATTTTATGTATAGAAATTGGGAAGAACTTTAAGGTGAATATGTTCATCTTATTGTATATCTAAAAGCTAATATTACTACAACTGGTAAAGATGTAAGTGAAGAATGGATAATAAAAAAATTATTGAGAGAATCTTAAAAATTAGTAATTTAATGTTGACAATAAAAGTTAGTAAATATATAATATTTAAAAATAAACAAAGGAGAATTGTAAAATGAAATCAAATGAGAAAAAAGGATTAATTATCTTAATATTAGTAGCAATTATTATAATTGCAATAATATTTTTTGTAACTAGGGGTAAGAAAGAAAATAAAAATACTAATAATACAACTAATAATGTACCAGCAGAAGAATTTGTACAAGTTTTAGAAGATGGAACAAAGTTAAATACAAGTACAAAATTAAATCAAATGAAAAAATTTAATGGATTAGAGTTTGGAAATATCCAATTTACAAATAAAGATGGACAATCAGTATTACTTGCAGATGTTAAAAATACTTCTGGAAAATCAACTGAATTACAATTAGTAGATATAATATTAATTGATAAAGACGGAAAAGAAATAGTAAAAGTAAGTGGAATAATTGCACCATTACAAGATGGAGAAAGCACTCAATTTAATACATCTACAACATTAGATTATTCTAATGCATATGATTTCGAAATTAAAGCAAAAGAATAATATAAAAAATAGACCATATTTGAAATATACTTCAAAATATGGTCTTATTTTTATTCTTTTATATCAATTTTAATATGAACATCTCTTAATTGTTCATGAGTTACATTTCCTGGGGCACCCATCATTAAATCTTGAGCTTTACTATTTAGAGGAAACGCAATAACTTCTCTAATAGAATCAGAATCTGTCAATAGCATAAGCATTCTATCTAATCCTGGTGCGATTCCTGCATGAGGTGGAGCACCAAATTGAAATGCATTAAATAATGCTCCAAATTTTTCTTCAATATGTTCTTTAGAATATCCAACTAAATCAAATGCTTTAATCATAACATCTATATCATGATTTCTAACGGCACCAGATGAAAGTTCAATACCATTACAAACTATATCATATTGATATGCTAAAATATCTAATGGATTTTTTGAATTTAGAGCATCTAATCCACCTTGTGGCATTGAAAATGGATTATGACTAAATTGTAACTTGTTTCTTTCATCTAATTCAAACATTGGGAAGTCATTTATCCAACAAAAGTTAAACTCATCTTGATTTATTAAATTTAATCTTGCTGCAAGTTCAGTTCTTATTTGACCTGCAAGCTCAGTTGCCCTTTTTTCATTATCTGCAATAAAGAATATTGTATCATCTTTTTCTAAAGTAGCTAATTTTATTAATTCTTGTTTTAAATCATCTGGAATAAATTTATCAATTGGACCTTTAAAGCTTAAATCTTCTTGAACTTCTAAATAACCAAGTCCACCCATACCAATACTCATTGCATATGAAAGCATTTTTTCATGGAATCCTTTTGATAAATGACCTTTAACTTTTATAGCTCTTACTATTCTATCAATAAAAGGTTTAAAAGTACATTTTTTAAAGAATTCAGATAAGTCTATAATATATAATGGATTTCTTAAATCAGGTTTATCTGTACCATATTTAAGCATAGCTTCTTTGTAAGATATTCTTGGAAATGGATACATAGTTACCTTTTTATCAGAAAATTTAGTAAATGTGTTATATATAACTGGTTCTATAACAGAAAATACATCTTCCTGAGTTGCATAACTCATTTCAATATCTAATTGATATAATTCTCATGGAGCTATA
>CAZSMG010000091.1:0-4389 GCA_964608075.1 uncultured Clostridium sp.
CTACCATATGAACTGGTATTCTTATTGTTCTTGCTTGGTCTGCAATTGCTCTTGTTATTGCTTGTCTTATCCACCATGTTGCATAAGTACTGAATTTATATCCTTTTGTATAATCAAACTTTTCTACAGCTTTTATTAATCCCATATTTCCTTCTTGTATTAAGTCTAAAAATAGCATTCCTCTTCCTAAGTATTTTTTAGCAATACTTACAACTAACCTTAAGTTAGATTCTGCAAGTTCTTGTCTTGCTTCTTCGTCATCTTCTAAGATTTTCTTTGCTAATTCTAATTCTTGTTCATAAGTAAGAAGTGGAATTCTACCTATTTCTCTTAAATACATTCTAACAGGATCATCTACATTTATTCCTTCATAATCTGTTTCTGTTATTTCATCTAGTTTTAGTTCTTCTACTTCTTTTAAGTCCTCAACATCTGGTTCTTCATCATCTAAATCTTCTTTTGATAAGTCTATTCCCATTTCTTCAAATGCATCAAATACTTTATCAATTTGATCTGGATTTGCATCATCTAATTCACTTGCAAGTTCACCATATGTTATTTTTCCATTTTCTTTTGCTTTTTTAATAATGCTATTTACTTTTTGTGTTTTTAATTCTTCTTCGTTTAGTTCAAGTTTTTCAGATTCTTGATTATTTTCTTGTACTTTTGTTTCTTTATTTACAATTTCTTCAGCTATATCATTTGTATCTTCTTTTTTCTTTGCCATTTATATTCACCCCTACTTAATTTTAGCTAAACTAATAATTATATCATTTAACTCTTTTTCTAATTTATTTTTGTCATCTCCGCTTACGCTTTCTAACAAGCCTATAATTTCTAATTTTCTTTTATTTAGTTTTTCTTTTTCATAAATTATTAATATATCATCAATAGCTTTATTTATATCAGTTATTTCAAAATCATAAGACATTATCATTGTAATATGATTTTGCATTTCTTCATCAAATGTATCTAACATTCCATTTATATTAGTATTTCCTTTTTCAAACTCTTCATATATCCTAGATACTATTTTTTTATTTAATTCATATCTAAAATCTTTTACATCTAATTTGTGTTTTATTTTTTCAAAAGTATTTGTATCAGGAGTCAAAAGTAGTGAAATAGTTGTATTCTCTCTTTTTACAACAGCTTCTGTAATTTCACTTACATCTTCTTTCTTATGTTTTACAATTGGTTTATTTTTATCCAAGATTTTTTCTGATTTTTGGCTCGAATATGTTATTTTATTTACTTGTGCATATATTGCTTCTTTTGATATACCATATTCTTTTGAAATTTTTTCTATATAAATTTCTCTTTCCATGGTATTATCTACTCCAGAAATTAATTTTGCAATCTCATTTAAAAATTTGATTTTGTCATTTGTATTTTCTAAATTTAAGTCTTTTTTTAATACTTTTACTTTAAATTCTATTAATGAAATTGCTTTTTCAATTAAGCTATTAAATCTTGCAACTCCGTATTTTATAATATATTCATCAGGATCTTTTGCACCTTGCATTTGTAAAACTCTTATATCACATCCCATATTTTTTAGTATTTCTAAAGACCTTAGTATAGCAGTTTGCCCAGCTCCATCTGAGTCAAAACTTAATATTATTTGCTCACAAGACTTCCTAAGTAACCATCCTTGTTGCTCTGTAAGTGCTGTCCCAAGTGGTGCTACAACATTTGTTATTCCTCTTTGGTGAAGTGATATTACATCCATATATCCTTCAACAATTAGTATCTTTTTAGTATCTCCTTTTTTTGCAACATTTAAACCAAATAAATTTCTACCTTTACTATAAACAACATTTTCTGGAGAATTTATATATTTAGGTTTAGAATCATCTAAAACTCTTCCTCCAAAAGCTATAACTCTATTTCTTGTATCACATATAGGAAACATTAGTCTATTTCTATATCTGTCTATATACATACCTTTATCATTTTTATTTACTAAACCTGACTCTAAAATTTCCTTTTCTCCAAATCTCTCTTTTTTTAAAGCATTATATAGTTCATCAAATTTACCTGAAAATCCTATTTTAAATGCTTTTAATGTTTCATTGTTTAGCTTTCTTTTTTTTATATACTCTTGTGCTATTTTTGCATTTGGTTTATATAAATTTTGATGGTAATATTCCATAGCAAATTCATTTACTTTGTATACTTTTTGCTTTAATTCTTCTTTTGAGTTATCTATATTACTTTCTAACTTTGGTAAGCTAATATTTGCTCTTTCTGCTAATTGTTCAACAGCTTCTTTAAAACTTATTCCTTCAATTTTGGTTAAAAAAGTATATACGTTTCCTCCTGCACCACATCCAAAGCAATGAAATATCTGTTTATCTGGTGAAACTGAAAAAGAAGGTGATTTTTCATTATGGAATGGACATAGTCCAAAGAAATTTCTACCACTTCTTTTTAAATGAACATATTGTGATATTATATCTACTATATCTGTATTTTGTCTTACTTCATCAATGATTTCATCACTATATCGTATCATTTTTTCCTCACTTTCTCCAAATTTATATGCATAATTATATTATTCGACGAATTTTACATAAATCCTCTTTTTTATATAAAATAACTCTCTAAAATTTTTTAGAAAAGTTATTTTTTGCAAATGAAAGTAGAGGACCATATTAGTCCTCTACTTGACAATTAGACATCAAAATTTCCATCTCTAAATAAATTAAATCCATCTTGTCTTAAAAGATCTGCTCCCTCTGAAATAATTTCATCAACATCTCTATCTGGATTCATTGGTCCAAGTTGTAATTCACAACTTTTAGAATCCTCAAGATATTTACTAATGTTTTCTTCAAAGGGACGCTCATCTAAAGAATATGCTGCTATCTTCAAATGTCTCATCATTTTAACCTCCTTCAATTTTGAATAAAGATTTTATAATAAATTACATATGTATTATATCATTTACAAGTAAAAGTATCAAGTTTTGATTTAAGTAAGATAGTGTTATTTTTTGACTCAAATTAATTTGTGTGATATAATAATAAAGTTAAAACTTTAGTTTATGGAGGTAAATGTATGAGACAAGATGTACCAAAGCACCAATGCATTAAGCATTCTGGATTAACCAGGGCTTATTTTGCAACTGCCGACTGGCGGGAACTTCCGAAAATTTTAGACATTATGCAAAAGCCAACAGAGTATACTGATTTGATGTATCATATTGCATTAAATCACAAAGGGTTAAATTGGAAAATATATAAATACCAATTAACTCTTGAAAACTATCCAGTATTTATATATTCATTAGCATTTTGTGCTATGAATGTGAATCCTACTGATGGTTTTGCTTGGCAGATTCAGAAAAATGCAAAAAGAGTCTTAAAATTCTTGAATAAAAATAATCTTACTGTAAGCCATGATGAAGATTATGTATTAGATATATGTGTTGAATTTTTATCTTGGGAAGAAACAGAAAAGCAAAGAGATTTGAGAATGTCTTTAGCATTGGAAGATTTATCAACGATTTATCGTTACTTTAGTGCCTAAAATTACACAATAAAAAAGCTTATGATGTTTTAATTTTCATCATAAGCTTTCTTATATATTTAGACTTCTTTTCCGTAATAACTATCAAGAAGTATTTGTTTTAATTCTTCTACTAATGGAAGTCTTGGATTTGCAGTTGTACATTGGTCTTCAAATGCCCTATCTGCTAGCATATCTACTTTAGCTAAAAATTCCTGTTCATCTATACCTGCATCTTTAAATGATTTTGGCAGATTTAAACTTTCATTTAATTTTTGTACTTCTGCAATTAAAGATTTTATAGCTTCTTCTTTTGTATCTGCCTTAAATCCCATTTTTTTAGAAATCTCTGCGTATTTTTCATCTGCTATAAAATATTCATATTTAGGGAAAGATACAAATTTAGTTGGTTTTGAACTATTATATTTTATTACATATGGAAGTATTATTGCATTTATTCTTCCATGTGGAAGGTGGAATTCTGCTCCTACTTTATGTGCTAAAGAGTGATTTATTCCTAAAAATGCATTTGTAAATGCCATACCTGCAATTGTGCTTGCGTTATGCATTTTTTCTCTTGCTAATTTATTATCTCCATTATCATATGCTTCTTTTAAATATTTAAATACTAATTCTATTGCCTTTTCAGATAATCCATCTGTATAATCTGATGCCATATTAGAAACATATGCTTCTATAGCGTGTGTTAAAACATCCATACCAGTATCTGCTGTAATTGATTTTGGAAGGCTCATTACTAAGTCTGGGTCAACTATTGCTACATTTGGAGTAAGCTCATAATCTGCTAAAGGATATTTTTTACCATTTTCTTTATCAGTTATTACTGCAAATGATGTAACTTCTGAACCTGTTCCT
>CAZSMG010000092.1:0-4367 GCA_964608075.1 uncultured Clostridium sp.
GAAGAAAGTAATTCTATTTTTTCTTCATCTGTCATATTTAATAATTTTTCTTTTAAATTTAATTCTTTATATTTTAATCCACTTGTATTAAAGAATTTCTTTATTTCATAACTACTTTGCTTTACCCACTTTTCTAATTCTTCTTTTGTTGGATTATTTTCTACTATATTTCTTTGCTCAAACTTAATTTTATTACTTTCTAACCACTTTTTTGCTTTTTGACAAGTAGAACATTTAGGATATTCTAAAAATATATTACTCATAATTTTTCCTCTTAATCTTCATATACTAATCTTCCACTTACTATTGTATATTTATTTCTTCCTTTTAACTTTTTATCAATAAATGGACTATTTTTTGATTTTGAAACTATCATATCTTTGGTGTATACATATTCTTTATTTGGATCAATTATTGTTATATCTGCTGTTTTACCAACTTCAATTGTTCCTTTATCTTTTAATCCTAATAGAACTGATGGAGTATATGATGTAAGTCTTGCTACATCTAAATAAGTTAATTCGTTTGTATCTACTAAGTTCATAATTATAGCAGGTATAGTTGTTTCAAATCCTATTATTCCATTTGGTGCTTTAGCTAAACCTACTGCTTTTTCTTCTTCTGTATGTGGTGCATGGTCTGTTATTATTGCGTCTATTGTTCCATCTTTTAACCCTTTAATAATTGCTTGCCTATCTTTTTGCTCTCTTAGTGGAGGATTCATTCTTGCATTAACACCTGTTTTTAATACTTCTTCTACTGTAAATGTAAAGTAGTGAGGACAAGTTTCACAAGTTACTTTTACTCCTCTTTTTTTAGCATCTCTTATCATATCTACACTAGTTTTAGTACTTATATGACATATATGAGTTTTTAAATTATTTGTTTCTGCTATAACTATATCTCTTGCAGCCATTATTTCTTCTGCCTCTGGAAGTACACCTTCAACTCCTAACTCTTCTGCAACCTTCCCTGCATTTATAGCTCCGCTTGACACTGATTTTTCTTCGCAGTGTTCAGATACAAAACTTCCAAGTTCATTTGCTTTAAACATAGCTTCTCTTATCATTCTAGCATTTGTAACAGGCATTCCATCATCTGAAAAAGCTATAGCCCCTGTTTTTTTTAATTCTTCAAAATCTACTAATTCTTCTCCTTTTTCTCCTTTTGTTACTGATGCAAATGGAAGTACATTGCATAAGTTTACTCTTTTTCCTTCATCTATAATTTTTTTCAATACTTCACTATTATCAGGTGTAGGTTTTGTATTAGGCATAGGACATATTGTTGTAAATCCTCCTGCAACTGCACTTTTACTTCCAGTTTCAATTGTCTCTTTGTGTTCAAAACCTGGCTCTCTTAAATGACAATGCATATCTATCATACCTGGCATTACTACTAAATTAGTACAATCTAAAACTTTATCGCTATCCTCATTAATTTCTTTTGCAACTTTTTTAATTATATCTCCTTCAATTAATACATCTAATTTTTCTTGGATATTGTTTTTATAATCTACTACTAATCCACCTTTAAGCAAAATTTTCATATATAATCCTCCTTCAAAATTTGACTTAAATATATCATTTTTTTATATTTTTTTCAACTATTATTTACTTTTAATTTTACATTTGTTAAAATAGCTATAGTAAATTTTAGGAGGTAAATATATGTCTGATATAATGTCATATTTATTTGAAACAAAAGCAGTAAAATTTTGTGAGGAGAATAAACCATTTTGGTATACATCTGGAAAAATAGGTCCATATTTTATTAATACACATTTTCTTTATGGTAATGAAGAAATGGCAACTGAATTCTTAAGTTTTATAGATGATTGTCTTTCTGATAAAGATTCTTTACCAAAAAAAGTTTTTGAAAAATCTCTAAATCAATATAATAATAATTCTATTTACCACACTGCAATAGATACAATGATAAATCACATTAAAGATAATGTTGATGTATCAGAAATAGATTATGTATCTGGTGGTGAAAGAAGAGATTGGTATTTTTCTAATATTATTGCTTATTTATTAAATAAACCACATCTTACAATTTTCAAAGATTTATCTTGCATTGCAAGTAATAGTAATTTTGAAGAAAATACACATATTACAGATTTAACAGGTAAAAAAGTTTTACATGTAACAGATTTAGTTACAGTTGCATCTAGTTATCTTCGTGCTTGGATTCCAGCAATTAGAAACTTAGGTGGTCAAATGCCTTGGACTTGTTATGTAGTAGATAGAAAACAAGGTGGAACAGAAAAAATTGAAGCAGAAGGAATTAAAACAATTTCTTTAGTTTCTGTAGATAATTCTCTTTTCCAAAAAGCATATGAAATGAATATTATAAATGAATCTCAATTAGAAATGCTCAAAAACTTCTACAATAATCCTGATGAGACTATGAAAAACTTTTTAATAAATCATCCAGAATTTTTAGAAAACGCTCTAAATTCTGATGAAAAAACAAAGGGTAGAGCAAAACTTTTAATTGATGGAAACTTATATGGAATAAATTAATTAAAAACTGGCAAAATATATTATAAATTAACTAAAAGAGGGTATCTTATTTTACCCTCTTTTTTCTTTATTGGATTCTTGTCCAAGATAATCCATGCCTAGTACACATGTTTTTAAATTCATCACTATTTACGAATCCTTTTACAACATAACTTTGTCCTTTTGATGACATATAAGGAATCCAGTAAGATATTTCTGATTCATTTATTGTTCTTCCTAATGTACCTCTACCTAACGACTCTAAATATTTTGAATAATTTGTTCCATATTTATTCATTGCTTCAGTAGAATATGCTATTCCATATCCTATAAATGCAGCATTAGTTTGGTTATACCAAGTATTATATCCACTGGTGTCTGGATCATGTCCTAATGATTGTTGATATAATTGATATATTAATACTCTTTTTGCACTCACTTCAATTGGCTCTGACTCTCTAAAATTTCCGGCCCAATCTACGGCACTTACTTTTATTGTGTCTATAAAACCAGATGAGAAATTTCTAGTATATGTATTGGATGTTTGAAGTGAACTCCATGTTGCGCCAAAATCAATACTATAATAATATCCTGCAATTTGTGATGTTGCGTCTATAGCAGTTGCTCTAATTACATAGCTTCCTCCACCTTGCCCAATATTATACGATTCAAATGAAACGTCTACATTATTTGGTGCTATTGTATCTTTATTAACTACCAATGTTTTTGATGATCTTCTCCCTGCATTATCATATGTATATGATGTTATATTTGTTGTTCCTTCTGCTGATATTGTTATTGAGCCTCCACTTGTTATTGCCGTTTCTCCTTTTGTTGTTGCTCCACTTAAACTATATGTTACTCTATTTACTCTACTTGTTGCATCACTTCCTGCTGTTATATTTACTACGACATTGCTTTTATACCAGTTACCCCAACCTGCTGTACCACTCAATACTGCTATTGTTGATTCTTCTGGATTTACACCATCTTTTTTAATGGATATTGTTTTTATATTTGATTTATTTCCTGCATTATCATATGTATACGATGTTACTATTGTTGTTCCTTCTTCTGATATTGTTATTGAATCTCCACTTGTTATTGATGTTTCTGCTTTTGTTGTTGCTCCACTTAAACTATATGTTACTCTATTTACTTTACTATCACTATCATTTCCTGCTGTTATTCTTACTTCTACATTACTTGTATACCAGTTATTTAATCCTAATGTTCCACTTGATATAGATATTCCTGATTGCTCAGGTGGTGTTTTATCTATGTTTGTTACGTTTGCTGATGCATATGTTGTTGCTGATTGGTTTGTTTCGTCTATTACTCTTGCATATATTGTTCCATTGCTTGTAAATTCTTGACTTGTTATGCTTCTCCAGTTTGTTCCGTCTTTGCTTGTTTGTATTGTGTATCCTTGTATTGTTGTGCTTACTTCTACTGTTACGTTTTGGTTTGTCCATGTGTTTTCGTCTATTTCTGCTCCGTTTACTTTGTATGTGAATGTTGTGTTTGCTGTTGTTAATCCTTCTACTTTTTCTGTTGTTGTTTCTTTGTAGTTGCTTATGTTTCCTGCTTCGTCTTTTACCCATGTATAGTATGTTGTTCCTTGTTTTTTGTTTTCTACGTCTATATTTAGGTCTTTTGTGTTGCTACAGCTTGTGAATTCTGTTGGCTTTTCTGTGTTTTCTGTTACTGCGTATCCTATTATTCCACTTGCTTCATCTGTTGCTTTTATTGTTATCTTATTTGTTGTTGCTGTTGTTTCTATTATTTCTGGCTCTTTTTTGTCGATGTTTGTTATTGTTCCTGCTACATATATTTTTGTTGCTGATAGCCCATTTGTTA
>CAZSMG010000093.1:0-4302 GCA_964608075.1 uncultured Clostridium sp.
CAAGGTCTTTGTATCCTCTTTTTATTTTGTTATCTAACATATTTTTTAATGCTTCTCTATGATTTAATGTATTGTTTCCATGTCTTGAATCTCTTACATCTGAGCCTATAATTTCATTATTAAATACATCTAAATAATATGTCCAATCATAACATCTTCTTTTAAACCAAAATGTGGTTGTATCTGATGTTACCTTTTCAAAAGGTCTAGCTGTATTCCAATTTCCTTTTATTAAGTTTTCATATTTGATAGATTCTCCGCCTGGTAGTCTATATTTATAATGTCGAGCTTTAGATTTTATTTTAAGACATTTGCATACTTTATGTACTAAATTATCTGATACTATCCATCCAGTTGTTTTTAGTATAATTCTATTGATTCGTCTATATCCATAGCTTGGCTTTTTATTATGTATTTCTTTAATTAACTTTTCTAATTCTAATCTATTTATTTCATATATATTTAATTTATCTTTATTTTTCAACCATTTATAATAGCCACTTCTAGAAATATTCATGTATTCACAAAGCGATTTAATATTAAATTCTTTACTCAATAGCAAAACTATTTCAAATTCATTTTCTTTTATTTTCTGTACATTACAAACGAACCATCTCCTTTCATCATGTAACCTTTTTTTAATCGTTCATTCTCTATTCTTAATTTCATATTTTCGTATTCTAACTTTTCTAATTCAGATAAGTTTTTTCTTCTAGAATATTTTACTAGTGGATTACCTGGCTTCTTCTTGTTTTCCAGTGCATTCTCACCATTGTTTAAGTACGATTTTACCCATCTATGTAGCATTCCTAATGACATATCTTTTTCTTTTGATATTTGTGTCATAGAAACACCATCTTCAACAATCATTTTTACTATTTTTAGTTTCTCTTCTTTTGACCAATATCTGTTTGGCTCTTTTCTGTTTCTTGGCATAATAAATCTCCTTTCACTTTTCTATTATACAAAAAAATAAATGTAAACACATTTTTTTGTGTCTACATTTATTTTATCACTTCACAAAAGTTAGGCTATTTCTTTTTTGTATAAAAATTTAAAACCCTATTACATCACTAATTGATTTGTTTTTCGAAATGTTGATAATCCTTCTTATTATGCCAATTTCCTCCCCAAGACCATCCATGATTTATAAATATCTTATATAATGCATCATTTCTATTAATTTGATGTTTATTATTAATACTTCTGTTAGCATATAGCATTCCTGATACTGGACTTACATAATTATTTGCTACATATGGATTATATAATGGATTTACATCTATTGCTGTGCCATTTGAATGTTTAGATAGTTTACTTGTTCCAGAAACAACTCTATAACAAAAACTACAAGTGTTATTATCTGACATAGATAATGTATCATTACCACTATATTCATCTATTAGTTTGATTTTTTCTAATGGATATTTAATTTCATATAGTTCCTTAAAAATGTCTAATACATCATTTGCAATTTTAGAATTTACAATTAGTTCTCCAATATTAGATTTATTATTAAAATCGAAGTAAGATACTTGTAAATAACAAAGAGAAGTGATATCTACATCATCTTTATACTCAAGTGGAATTGATTTTCCAAGCATATTTTCGTATATATGCTTAGGTATTTTTTGAGATGTAAATGTAGCTTCCTGATTTATTGATTTTACATCACTAAAAGTTTTATAAATATTTTTAGTGATTTTCCTATTAAATTCACTAATTTGTTGATTTATAAAACTTATACTCGAAAGTACAATTACAAAAATAATTAACTTATTCATATTAAATTTTATTCTTTTAATTTTATAGTATGAAAGTTATTATTAATATATTGAAAATATAATTTAAATATGTTATTATATTTATGTTAATTATATTAATTAATTAAAGCAAATTTTTAATTAGTTATAACACTAAAAGGAGGTAATACGATGAAAATATTTTTTACTACTATTGGGCAAGACAGTCATCGGATTGAAAGCCCAAAAACTAAACCACTAAAATTAGGAGGTATAGAGTTTGAAGCAGATTATTCACTTTTAGCAAATAGTGATGGAGATGTGATTCTTCATGCACTAACTAATGCTATTTCGAGTGCAACAACCTATAATGTTCTTGGAAAAATAGCAGACCAAATGTGCAAAAGTGGAATTACAGATAGCAGAGAGTATTTGAAAGAAGCTATGAAAAAAATGGAAAACATTGAAGTTGAGCATGTATCAATTTCAATAGAAGCTTTAAAACCAAAGTTTTCTTCAAAGATAGGAGCTATAAGAACTTCAATAGCCAATTTACTGAATATAACTGATAATAGAATTGGTATTACTGCTACAACTGGAGAAGGACTAACAGAATGTGGCAAAGGAAATGGGATTTTTGTTACAGTTTTATTAAGTTGTAGCAAAGAAGAATAATATGAAGTGTTAAAGATAAGAGGAATACAAATTTTAAAATTGTATTCCTCTTATCTTATAATAACATTTTAATAAATTTACATACCAAAAATTCTGCCTATTTGTACAAAAAAAGTTTGCCATAAAGGAGCAGAATACCTAAATTTTGGTTTACTATCTTCAACAGATTTAATATATTTTTTTATAATAGAATTAAAAGGCTTTTGTTCTAAAAAATTCCAAATTTTAATATCGTACTTTTTAATGGTGTCTATATATTTAGAAAAATATGAATTATTACACATCCATTTATATTTTTTTTCATTGTTTTCTTTATTAAATCCAGTGGCATAGGCTCCAGGTTCAATCAGGCATACTTTAATTTTTGTTTTAGATAGTTTATTTAATATTTTCATTTCTTGGTTAAGACAAATTCCAAATCCTTCTAAAGCAAATTTTGATGCACAATATGGTGATAAAAAAGCAATAGGAATTCTTCCTACTAATGAAGATAAAATAACAATTCTTCCTTGTTTTTTATTTGAAATCATGTTTTTTAGAGCAAGTTGAATCATATGTAAGTTTGCAAAAACATTAGTATCAAAAACGTCTTTAATTTTTTCTATATCAATATCTGCGACAGAACCAGAGTCCCCAATTGCAGCATTACTTATAAATACATCAATATCATAATTTAGTATTAAATTTCTTTCTTCAGGAATTAATATATCAAGTTTAAAAGCATGTAGATTTAAATTTTCTTTTCTAGATAACTTTAGAATTTCTTCAATTTGATTTTCATATTGTACACTTGCATAAACTATATGACCTCGCCTTGCTAAAGCAATTGCAGCTTCTTTTCCTAATCCTGAACCTGCACCTGTTATAAATACTTTTTTCTTCATATAAATCACCTAGATGTAGTATAACCATAAAATATTTTTATATTTAAATAGTATCAAGATATAGAATTATATATTAATTTGTGATAATATAGTTATATATTTAAAAGGAGAAAAAAGTTGGTAGAGAAAAACAAAGAATATATTGTAAATATAATTGATATGGGATTTTCTGGAGAGGGTATTGCTAAAATTGGTGATTTTACAATATTTGTACCAGGTGCAATTATTGGAGAAAAAGTAAAAATATTAATTGTAAAGGTTTTAACTTCATATGCATTTGGGAAGTTATTAGATGTAATGCAAAATTCAGAATATAGAACAAATGAAGATTGTAGTACATATAAAAGATGTGGTGGATGTAATATGAGACATATTGATTATAAAGAAACTTTAAAGATTAAACAAAATTCTGTACAATCTTTAGTAAATAAAACTCTAAGTAATAAAGTAAATGTAAAAGCTACAATTGGTATGGAAAATCCATATAACTATAGAAATAAAGCTCAATATCCTATTGGGGTAAATAAAGAAGGCATAGCGTATATAGGAGTTTTTGCAAACAGAAGCCATGATATTATACCAATTAATAATTGTGCTATACAAAAAGAAATTTCACAAGAAATTGGAAAGTTTATATGTGAATTTTTAAATAAGAATAAAATAAGTGTATATAATGAAAAAACTCAAAAAGGACTAATAAGACATATTGTTATAAAGATAGGAATAAAAACAGATGAAATAATGTGTGTGTTAGTTATAAATGGAAAAGACATTCCAACTGAAAAGGAATTAGTAGATGAATTGACAGCAAAATTTCCAAGTATAAAAACAATAGTAAAAAATATAAATACTAAAAATACAAATGTTATATTGGGTAATCAAAATATTAATATATATGGAGATGGATACATTAAAGATATATTAGGAGACTATACAATTAAAATATCACCACTTTCATTTTAACAAGTAAATCCGATTCAACCAGAAAAACTCTATAATAT
>CAZSMG010000094.1:0-2731 GCA_964608075.1 uncultured Clostridium sp.
TGATGCAGCATTAGAATATGAGCCAGAAACATCAGCAGCATTAGGATTCGGATTTAGATGTGGATTTTTAGGTTTATTACATTTAGAGATAATTCAAGAAAGATTAGATAGAGAGTTTGACTTAGGATTAATTACAACAGCACCATCTGTTATATACAAAGTACACAAAACAACAGGAGAAGTTTTAGATATATATAATCCAACAGATTTACCAACACCACAAGAAATATCATATATAGAAGAGCCTTTTGTAACTGCTCAAATATTAACGCCAAAAGAATATGTAGGAAATATAATGGAAATATGTCAAAATAGGCGTGGTATATATGTTGATATGAAATATTTAGATGAAAATAGAGTGACTTTAGTGTATGATATGCCATTAAACGAAATAATTTATGACTTTTTTGATAATCTTAAATCTAAAACGAAAGGATATGCATCATTTGATTATGAATTTAAAGAATATGTAAAATCAAATTTAGTCAAATTAGATATCCATGTAAACGGGGAAGCAGTTGATGCACTTTCTTTTATTGTGCATAAAGATAATAGCTATAATAGAGGAAAGAAAATGGTAGAGAAATTAAAAACTATTATTCCAAGGCAATTATTTACAATTCCTTTGCAAGCTGTAATAGGTGGACAAATTATTGCAAGAGAAACAATATCTGCAATGAGAAAAGATGTCTTAGCTAAATGTTATGGTGGAGATATTACTAGAAAGAAAAAATTATTAGAAAAACAAAAGAGAGGTAAAAAGAGAATGAGACAAATAGGGAATGTAGAAATGCCTCAAGAAGCCTTTTTATCTGTATTAAAATTAGATGATGAATAGAGGATGTATAAATGAAAGAAATTTCAAAGCAAGAATATAAAGAATTTTTCAAATGGTTATTTGGAGAAAATATAGAAATAAAAGAAGAATTTGATATAAATATGGCTTCTGATTATTATGATCCTAATATATATTATACAAAGGAAATCTATGATTTATTTCAAACAAAAGCTATGCAAAGATTAGCAAAAATAAATCATCTAGGGGGATTTATTTTGCTAGATTCTAATGTATATCATAATAGATTAGAACATTCAAAAGGTGCATACAGAAGATGCATTGAATTTTTAGCAACACAATATAAAAATGATGAGTGGAAAAAATATATAGAAGAAAATAAACAAAAAGGTTATTTAGTAGATAAAATAAAATTTATGTGTACACATGATATAGGACATTCTATGTTATCACATGGAATAGAAAAACTAGTAGGAGATGAAAATTGCACACATGAAGATATTGGAGATAGAATAAGGAAAGAAGATAAGCAATTAAAACAAGCACTAGAAAACATTAAGGCGGATGAAACGCAAAGCAATATTGGAGATGGCTCATTAGAATTTTTATGTGAAGGAAATATAGATTTTGATAGGTGTGATTTTCTAACAAGAGATCTATTATATACAGGCGAAGAAAATCAAATAAATATAAATGAAATAATAAATAGGCTTAATCATTCTTGTACTTTAGAAGAATTAGAAAATGGACAAATGGCATATGTATATAACCTAGATGCTATAAGAGATATTGAAAACTTTTTAAAGTTTAGAGAAGCAATGTATGAAAAACAATACAGAAGTAAAGAAAAGGCAAAAGTAGAATATTATTTAAGAATAGTGTTAGATAAAATTATTAAAAGTGATAATCCATCAGATATAAAATCTATGATGGCAAATATTTACAATAAAAATATTAATCAAATTGATATATCTAAATATTTACAAACAGATGATATAAAATTATTTAATGGATTAATTAAATTAATAGACCAAACAGAAGATAATGATTTAAAAGAAGAGATAGGTGTTGTGTTACCTGAACCTCAAAACGCTTTTAATTTAGCAGTAAATATGCTTGATCCTAAAAATAGAAAAGAAGATTATAAAAAAGAAGAAAAAGAATTTATTAATAATATAAGAAGACTTTTAGATAATGATACATTATATAAGTCTAATATTTATGATTATATTGTAGCTTTTGAATCCGATAAAGATGAAATTTTAAGCTTAGACTTTAAAAGTGATGCAATAGAAAAATACAAGAAAAAATTTAAGATATATAGTCCAAAGAAACCAATATATATAAAAGACCATGAGGGAAGAATAGTAACACTTGAAAATCATCCAGACTTATCTATAGATTTATTACCAAAATATAGATATGGTGTGTATATATTTATAAAAGATTTACAAAGACAAGGATATAGTAAATTAAAAATTAATGAAATATGTAATCAATTTAGTAAATATGATGATGATTGTAAAAAGCAAACTAATAAAAGAAGTTACTTGACTGGCAAAAATATAGATGATTTCTTTGGAGATGAAAGATAATTAAAAGAGGTATATTTAATGAAAAATAATAAAAAGAGAAACGAAATAAAGTTTAATAATGTAAAGAAACCTTCTTATAATAAAGAAGATAAAATTTATGATGATCAAGTAGAAGGAAGAAACTCAGTTTTAGAATTATTAGAAAGTGGAAAAGATATAAACAAAATATTTATTACTAAAGGTGAAAGACATGGTTCTATTAATAAAATACTTGCAATAGCAAAGGAAAAAAGAGTAATTATAGTAGAAAAAGATAAAAGACAAATGGAAGAATTGGCACAAACAGAAAATTATCAAGGAGTAATTGCAATTGTGCCACCATTTGAATATTGTGAAATAG
>CAZSMG010000094.1:2741-4302 GCA_964608075.1 uncultured Clostridium sp.
TGAAATAGAAGATATATTAAATATAGCAAAAGAAAGAAATGAAGATCCATTTGTACTTATATTAGATGGAATAGAAGATCCTCATAACTTAGGCTCAATAATCAGAACAGCTGAAACAGCAGGAGTTCATGGAATTATAATTCCAAAAAGAAGATCTGCATCAGTAAATAGTACTGTTAATAAAGTATCAGCAGGTGCAGTAGAACATATGAATATTGCAAGAGTTACTAATATAACAGATGCAATAGATAGGTTAAAAGAAGCAGGGCTTTGGATATGTGGTACAGATATAAGTACTGATAAATATCATTATAATCAAGACTTAACTGGTTCACTTGGAATAGTTATAGGAAATGAAGGAAATGGTATAAGTGAAAAAGTCAAAAAGAATTGTGATTTTTTAGTTAAAATACCTATGAAAGGAAAAGTGTCATCATTGAATGCTTCTGTTTCAGCAGGAATTATAGTATATGAAGCTGTTAAGCAGAGAATTGTTAAAGAAAATTAATTATTATCGAACAAAAATATAGTACAATTATTTAAGTAGTTTTTAGTATGATGTGAATAAAAAATGTAGTTTATTGGGGTGATTAAAGTGAAATGTAATATAGAATATGTTGGAAAATTAAGAAATGGAACACCACAATATTATTGCACAACGCATAAATCATTTGCTTCTGATAAAGAAGGAAATAAATTGAAAGAGTGCTTATGTAATTATAAAGAAGAGTATAATAATCTATTAGATTTAAAAGAAAATAATATTAAAAATATAGAAATTATTTATGAAAATATTTTAGAAAATGTTGTACCAAAGATAATTATAAATAATAAACAATTTAAGGGTGTTTTAAAATATGATAAGTGTATTTTATGTTATAAAGATCTAGGAGGCATAATGTTATCTAAATTAAATGCTATATCTTTAGAAAAAATAAAGTGTAGCCATTGTAACCATTATCATTCTGATAATGGTAAATTTGCTTATACACCGCATAAAACTCATTTATGTTTATATTGTGGACATTTATTTAGAGTAAAAGAAGAAAATATAGGAAACGAACTCGACCTTATTTATACCATACCTTACATTAAATTAAATAATAATTCAATAAATGTAGAAGACAATTGTTGTATTAAATATAATTTATTAAAGGGAACTTTACTTGTAAATGATAAGAAATCTAATAAAATTATAATTAAAAATAAAGAAATCAATATTATAGACTTTTTAAATAACACTCTACAAAATGAATTTTAATCGTTTGTTATTTAATATATTTTTACAACTTTAAATAGTAAAAACTAATTAATATAGATTGGTAAAAATTTCTACAAAAAATTTTAAAAAATTTATTGACTTTAATTATTCTAAGTGGTAAGATAATATTTAGTCGTCTTTAAGTATTAAACAGATATTTAATATATGTTCTTTCTACTTTAGTAAAAACAAAAAATATTTTTAAAAAGTGTTGACATAGAAAAAAAGATATAGTATAATACAAGACGTTCCGTGAAAAAATACGGAAAAAAGTACATTGAAAAGTAAACAATAAATCCT
>CAZSMG010000095.1:0-4191 GCA_964608075.1 uncultured Clostridium sp.
GTGAAACTATTAAATTATCTATATCTACTCCTAATTTTTTTGCATATACTGGATCTAATGCATGTTCTGCATCAATAAATGCTGCTTCTCCACCCATCTTTTGAGCTTCAGCAACAACGTGAAGAGCAAGTGTTGTTTTTCCAGATGATTCTGGTCCAAATACTTCTATTATTCTTCCTCTTGGAACTCCTCCTATTCCTAAAGCTATATCTAGGCTTAAAGCTCCTGTTGGTATTGCTTCGACTTCCATTGCCTTAAATTCTCCTAGTTTCATTACTGATCCTTTTCCAAATTGTTTTTCTATTTGTCCCATTGCAATTTCTAATGCTTTTTTCTTTTCTGTATTTTCTTCCATATTTTTTCCTCCTAAATTTATTAAACTTTTGTTTGGTATTTAAATTATATACCAAATTTTTGTTTTGTCAATACTTTTTTTAATTTTTACACCAATTTTTTATATTATAATATAAATTATACCAATTAGAGCTTATATCACCTGTTAATTCATTATTATATAATACTATCGTTTTCCCTGTGTATATACTTAAATATGGTATTTCTAACTTATATAATTGTTCTAATCTTTCATTTTTTTCTTTAAGTAAATTTTTATCTGTTATACTATTTAGTTCTACAAGTATTTTTTTTGCTTCTTCATTATTATAATTTGCTGCATTATTTTCACCAAAGAAATTAGTCATATCTGGACTTGCTGATAAATATCTGTCACATAATATCATATCATAATTTTTGTTTTGAATATATCTATTATATTGATCATTACTAGCATTTATAATGTTTATCCTTATTCCTTGATTTTCTAATTGTTGTTTTATTATATTAGCAGTCGCTACACAATTTGCATTTGTAGATTTTACTACTAAATTAAGTGATAATCTTTGGTATCTACCATTTATACTTTTTTGCCAATATTTATTTTTATAATTCCATCCATTATTTACTAATATTTGTTTCGCATTTTCAGTATTAAACTGATACCCATTTTCACTACCTTTATAAAGGAAACTTCCATAATCCAATGGATAACTTGATATATATGCTTTATTTGCAAATACTTGAGCTACTATATTTTCTTTATCAATAGAACCTGCTATTGCTTGTCTTACTTCTAAATTAGATAAAATATTACTTTGTGTGTTAAAAGCTAAGTATACATGTTCTCTATTTTTTATTTCTTTATAATTATATCCTATTGTTCCTACATAATTTTGAAAATCTTTATTTGATGTGCTTATAAAATCAACACTTCCTAATTTAAACGCATTGTATACCTCTCCCATTGAAGAATATAGATTTATTGATACTTTCTTTAAAAATAAATTTTCTTTTTTCCACCATGTATCATTTTCCTCTAATGTAATTTTTGTATCTTCAATATTTGTAATTTTATACATACCTGTTCCTATTATTTTTTTGTTTTTTTCTGTATTTCTAAAATCTTGACCTTCAAAATACTTTTTATTTAATATTGGAAATGTTAAGTTATATTCAAAAAAAGGTATATTTCTATCTAAAGCTATTCTTATTGTATAATCATCAATAACATCAACACCTATTACATATTGCACATTATACGAATAAATAGAATCAGTGTCTTTTAATCTATCTATAGTAAATCTTACATCCTCTCCTGTGAATTTTTCTCCATTAGACCATAATACATTTTCTCTTAATTTTATAATATATGAATTATCTGCTGTTTTAGCCCACTCTATTGCTAAACCGCCTTCAAGGTTGAAATCTTCTGTTACATTAATAAGTGGGTCAAATATTAATTTTGATATTTCTTGAACATTTTTATTTTTACTAATTATTGGATTCATATTATCAAATTCTGCTATAGCTAATTTTATTTCTGAATCTCCTTGTTTTATAGTAGTTTGCTCTTGATTTACAATCTTTTTTTCACTACTAGTATTATTAATTTTATAAATTGCAAAAATTACCAAAATTACTATTACAACTAAAAATATATATTTAAATAAATTATTTTTCATAACTCACCTCTTTTTCGCATTTATAATATATTAAACTTAAACTTTTTTCAAGATATTTTTATATTTTATATAAATAAAAAAAAAGGCATTATTATTAACTTATATCTTAAGCTAATAAATTGCCCCCAATTTATATAAATCTTATTTTCTAGATTCAACAATAAGTTTTATACCTGTTCTATCTTCTCCCTCAACCTCAACTTCTGCAAATGCAGGTATGCATACTAAATCAACTCCAGCTGGTGCTACAAATCCTCTTGCTATTGCTACTGCTTTTACTGCTTGGTTTAGAGCTCCTGCTCCAATTGCTTGCATTTCTGCTTTTTGTGATTCTTTAACCAAACCTGCTATAGCTCCTGCTACTGAATTAGGGTTTGATTTTGATGAAATTTTTAAAATTTCCATTTTCTTTTGCCTCCTATAATATTAAAATTTTGTTGCAACTTTTACAATCCGTATTTTACAATATATGGAAATTAATGTCTAGCATTTTTTTAGAAAATTTTATTTTTTCATCGCATAATATATACATTTTCGACAAATAAATTTATTTATTATTATATTGTCTATTTATATATTATTAATCTCTATAATTTTATTCTTTTTATATCTACTACTTTATTTGTTTTATCATCAATTTCAAATATGCAACCATTAAAAATTGCTTTTCCACTTGCAATCTTATATCTTTCTGGAAGAGTTGTTTCAAATCTTTTTATTGATGCTTGTATATCCATTCCTATTACTGAATATTCTGGTCCTGTCATTCCAATATCTGTTATATATCCAGTACCTTTTGGAAGTATTTTTTCATCAGCAGTCTGAACATGTGTATGTGTTCCAAAAATTAATGTTACTTCTCCATCTAAATAATTACCCATTGCAATTTTTTCTGCAGTTGCTTCTGCATGAAAATCTATAACTATTATATCAACATCACTTTTTATTTTAGATACTATTTCTTTTCCTACTAAAAATGGATTTTCTGAAAGTACTCCCATATCTACTCTACCAATCAAGTTAATTACTGCTATTTTTTTATCTTTGCAATTATAAATTCTATACCCACATCCTACAACACCTTTTGGATAATTTGCAGGTCTAATTATTTTATAATTATCTATAAATTTAAAAATATCTTTTTTACCCCAAGTATGATTTCCCATTGTTATCATATCTGCACCTGATGCAATTATATCATTAAAATTCTTTTGAGTTATTCCCATACCTTCTGCTGCATTTTCTCCATTTACTATAGTAAAATCTATATTCTCTTTTATTTTTACTTCCTTTAATATGTTTTTTAATTTGTTTACTCCAGATTCTCCAACAATATCTCCAACTGCTAAAATCTTCAAACTAAATCCCCTCTTTCTTGATATATAATACTATAAAACTAAATAAAAGTAAAGACACCAAATTAAATGGTGTCTTTTCGTTCTAATAGTGTTAAACAACAAATTTTTCATCGCCTACATGAAATTCGATATGTAAATTTTTTGGATATTCATCAGATAACAAACCTTCTTTTATCATAGTAGACATCTTATTTAAAGATTTTATAATTGTTTGATTATCATTTTCAATATTCTTAAACTTTGATAAATCTACATTCGAAGATGCTCTGACAATATCATTATTGCTTATAGTATCTCTTAATAGCATTATTTGGTTTTTATCTAAACCATAGAAAAACACTTCTGCTTTTATGCCAGAATCTAAATCTATTAAGTAGATTCTATTATCGCTGTTCCGATCCTTAAGTATACCATTTTTTATTGTCATTTAACTCCTCCTTACATATACAATGCATTTTTGCTTAGAACATTTATATTTTATCACATTTTTATTTTAATTTCAAATATAAACAAAAAAGAGCAACAATTATTTGTTACTCTTTTTTATTATTATTTAGCATAATCTATAACTCTTGATTCTCTTATGACATTTACTTTTATTTGTCCAGGATATTCCATTTCATCTTCTACTTTTTTAGCCACATCTCTTGCAAGTATTGTCATCTTATCGTCATTTATTTCATCTGGTTTTACAATAATTCTTATTTCACGACCTGCTTGTATAGCAAAAGATTTTTCTACTCCTTCAAATGAATCTGCAATTTCTTCTAAGTTTTGTAATCTTTTAATATATGCCTCTAATGTTTCTCTTCTTG
>CAZSMG010000096.1:0-4104 GCA_964608075.1 uncultured Clostridium sp.
CCTTTTAGGCGTTATGAGTAAAATACCCCCAGCTAAGCTGGGGGATTTTTATTTTTTTTAATATATAAATAAATATTTAAAGGTTAACACAAGTATATACTTGAAATATTTCCTAAAGTGTTGTAGAATATATGAAAATAAAATTTCAGGAGGAATGGAAATGAAAGTTATATTAAAAGCAGATATTAAAGGTGTAGGAAAAAAAGATGAAGTTATAAATGCTCAAGATGGATATGCAAGAAACTATTTATTTCCAAAAAACTTAGCAGTAGAGGCAAATACCGAAAATTTATCAAAATTAAAAGCAAAACAAGATTCGAATCAATTTAAAAAAGATACTGAAAAAGAAGAAGCTAAAAAAATTGCTGATAAATTATCTAAAATAAAACTACAAATTAAAGTAAAAGCAGGAGATAATGGGAAAATATTTGGAGGAGTATCCTCTAAAGAGATATCTGAAAGTCTAGAAAAAGAATATAAAATAAAGGTTGATAAAAAGAAAATAGATTTGAAAGAAACCATAAAAACATTAGGTACAAAAGAAATTAATATTAAATTATATGAGGGAGTAATTGGAACATTAAAGATAGAAATTATAGGGGGATAGATATGGAACTTGGAAAAATACCACCACATGATTTAGAAGCAGAACAAGCAGTTTTAGGAAGTATGCTTACAGACAAAGATGCTGTTATATCAGCAATAGAAGTATTAAAAGTAGATAGTTTTTATAGAGATGATAACAAAGTTATATATGAAGCAATACTTAATTTATATAACAGATTAGAGCCAATAGATATAATTACATTAAAAGATGAGTTACTATCTCTTGGAAAATTTGAACAAGTTGGGGGCTTAGAGTATTTAGCGAGTCTTCCAGATAAAGTACCAACAACAGCAAATGTAGATAAATATATAAAAATAGTAGAAGAGAAGTCTCTTTTAAGGAATTTAATAAAAACTGCAAATGAGATTATAGATTTAGGATATGACCCAACAGAAGATGTTGAAAATATAATGGATAGATCAGAAAAAAAGATTTTTGATATTATGCAAAATAAAAGTCAAAAGGGATATACTCCTATAAAAGATGTTTTAGTTGAAAGTTTTACACAATTAGAAGAATTATATAATAGAAAACAGCATATAACTGGTGTCCCAACAGGATTTACAGAATTAGATTATAAAACTGCAGGATTACATCCATCTGATTTAGTTTTAATTGCCGCAAGACCTGCTATGGGTAAAACAGCATTTGCATTAAATATTGCTACAAATGCAGCTATAAAAGCAAATACACCAGTAGTTATATTTAGTTTAGAAATGTCAAAAGAACAAATGGTAAACAGAATTCTTTGTAGTGAAGCTATGGTAGATAGTAATAAAGTTAGGACTGGTAAATTAGATGAAGATGACTGGGTTAAACTTGCAAGTAGTATAGGACCACTTTCAGAAGCACCAATTTATATAGATGATACACCAGGTATTTCTATAATGGAAATAAGAGCTAAATGTAGAAAATTAAAGTTAGAAAAAGATATAGGACTTGTTATAATAGATTATCTTCAATTAGTTCAAGGAAGTAATAAAAAAGTAGGAAGTAGAGAACAAGAAATTTCAGAAATTAGTAGATCTTTAAAAATATTAGCAAAAGAAATAGGAGTTCCTGTAGTTGCTTTGTCACAACTTTCAAGAGCTGTTGAACAAAGACCTGACCATAGACCAATGCTTTCTGATCTTCGTGAATCAGGAGCTATTGAACAAGATTCTGATATTGTAATGTTTTTATATAGAGATGATTATTATAATAAAGAAAGTGAAAAAAAAGATATTGCAGAAGTAATAATTGCTAAACATAGAGGAGGCTCTACTGGAACTACTGAGTTATTATGGCTTGGAAATTATACTAAATTTGTTAATCTTGAGAGAAGATTTGATGATTAATTTTAAACTAAAACTTAGTTTCGACAAAAAATATAATTTAAAAGTGATAAAATGGAGGCATCATAACATTGATGCCTTATTATAAAATAACTGATCGGAGAGATGTTATGAAAGGCAGAATGGAATATAAAGTAAATATTGAATTAAAAAATGAAGTTTTAGAATTTATAAAAAAATATAAACTAATAAATCCTAAAGAAAAAATAGTTTTAGGAGTATCAGGTGGACCAGATTCCATTTTCATGTTAGATATTTTAAATAAAATAAAAAATAATAAAGATTTAGATTTTGAAATAGTTGTAGCACACATAAATCATATGATAAGAGAAGAAGCAAAGGAAGATGAACAATATGTAATTAATTTTTGCAAGAAAAATAACATAGTATGTTATACAAAAAGAATAGATGTTAAGAAAATTGCCTATAATAAAAAAATAGGAACTGAAGAGGCAGGTAGAATTGTAAGATACAAATTCTTTGATGAGGTTTTAAGTAATACAAATTCTAATAAAATAGCAATTGCCCATAATAAAAATGATAAAGTAGAAACTATAATAATGAATTTACTTCGAGGAAGCGGAGTATCAGGACTTAAGGGAATAGAACCAATTAGAGATAATAAATATATAAGACCAATACTTGAAATTGAGAGGTCTAGGATTGAGCAATATTGTGATTATAATAAACTAGATCCAAAAATTGATAAAACAAATTTCGAAAATACTTATACAAGAAACAAAGTAAGAAATGTAATTATTCCATATATAAAGGAAGAATTTAATCCAAATATTATAGACACTATAGATAGATTATCAGAAGTTGCTGAGGAAGAAGACAAGTTTTTAAATAAAATAACTAAAGAAGAATTTAAAAATGTATTAATACTTAAAAATAATAATAAAATAGTACTAGATTTAAACAAATTTAATACATTAGATGATGTTATAATGAAGAGATTAATTTTATGTGCTATAACAGAGCTACTAGGAAGTAGTAAAGGAATAGAAAAAATACATCTAGAAGATATAATAAGGCTTTGCACAAATAACATTGGAAACAAATTTTTAACACCAAATAAAAGCATAAAAATATCAATAGAAAATAAGAAAATTAATTTTGAAAAGCTATAAAATAGTAAAGATTAGAAAACAAAAAATATCTAATATTTGAAAATGTAGCTTCCGTAGTCTAAAAAAATACTTTTAAAATTGTAATAAAAAAGACACAAAAAAACTATTGTAAAACAAGCTTTTATATGTTATAGTGCTGATAAATTCTAAAGACAAACAGCTTAAGATTTTAAATGCTGTGATAAAAAAGGAGGAACTTATTTTGAAAAAAGGAATAAAAACTTTAGCAATGTGGTTAATAATTGGGATTATATTTATTGTGCTACTAACTTCAATAGTAGAAAATAGTAGCTCTAAAATGACATATTCTGAATTAATCACAACAATCGAAGCAGGAGAAGTAGAAAAAATTGAAATAGAATCTGGTGGATCTTCAGCAGTTGTGCAAGTAAAATCAGATAAAGTAAAAAAGGAAGTTAATATACCTGATATAGAAAGCTTTATGACATATACACAAGAATATTTAAAAAGTGGAGAATTTGAATTAAATGAAAAATCACAATCTATATTTGTTACTATCTTGAGTTTACTTACACCTTTCGGATTATTGATTATTTTCTTTATATTCTGGTTCTTTATGATGAGCGGAAATAATCAAGGTGGAAATAAAACTATGTCTTTTGGTAAAAGCAAAGCAAGATTAATGACATCAGCAGATAAAAACAAAATTACCTTTGAAGATGTAGCAGGAGTAGATGAAGAAAAAGAGGAATTACAAGAAATTGTAGAGTTTTTGAAAAATCCTAAAAAGTTTACAGATATGGGAGCAAGAATACCAAAAGGAGTTTTACTTATAGGTCAGCCAGGTACTGGTAAGACGCTTTTGGCAAAGGCAGTTGCAGGAGAAGCAGGAGTTCCATTTTTCATAATTAGCGGATCTGACTTTGTTGAAATGTTTGTTGGTGTTGGTGCATCACGTGTTAGAGATTTATTTGAGCAAGCCAAGAAAAATGCTCCATGTATTATATTTATAGATGAAATAGATGCAGTAGGTCGACAAAGAGGAGCAGGTTTAGGTGGAGGACATGAT
>CAZSMG010000097.1:0-4070 GCA_964608075.1 uncultured Clostridium sp.
AATGCAAATTTCATCTCCATCTAGATCTAGCTGGGGTGCAAATGGTTATAGTGAAGTATGGCTTAATCAAACTAATGATTATGTACACAAGCATCTTCATGTTGCTGGAGATAGAATGTGTGAACTTGCAAACCTTTTTCCAAAAGCTAGAGGTTTAACAAAAAAAGCATTAAATCAATGTGCAAGAGAATTGTTATTAGCACAAAGCAGTGATTGGCTATTTATAATAACAAACGGAACTATGGTTGATTATGCTAAAAAAAGAATTAAAGATCATATTGGAAGATTTACAAAATTATATTATCAAATTAAAGAAAATAATATTGATGAAGAATTTTTAAAAGATATTTCTAAAAAAGATTGTTTATTTCCAGATATTGATTATATGATATATAAATAGTATTTTATATGTATTTAAAGGACAAGGAACAAGAAAATAATTTTCTCGTTCCTTTTAACTAATGTAAACAAGTTTACTTAAGCAAAATAGTTTCCAGATAAAAATCCCAGCAACTCTTTGCTTATCGCAATTTTAACTCTTATCGGTAACAAAGTAATCCATTCGCCTCCGTCATCTGCATCAATTGTTATTATAAGTGGAAGATAAAAGTATAATAGTTCTTCTTGCAAAGTAAGCTCAGATTTTGGCTTTTCCTCTAAATATGCTGCTATTTCACGTTTGGCTATTGTAAAGGTTTTTCTATATAATCTAACATTTTTACAACTTCATCAGCATCAAAACACATTTTACTTGCTTTCATTTTTTACCTCCTTGTCAATCGACTCTTTTTTTGCATAGTTAATAGTTACTCTATTAAAACTCCTTTAATGTTTCTTATAGGAGATTATAAAATTTTATTCTTAAATATTTTATCATGTTTTTATGTAAAATACTAGTATTTTATAGTATAATGTTCAAATTTTTCTATTTTGATATAAATACGCATTATATTGTAAATATGTAAGAAAAAAATTTAAAACGCCGTAATTTGTTAGAATTTTAAATCTTAAAAATTTATAGTAAATTATTTATTTATGTGATATACTATTAGTAAATTTTAAAGAAAGGAGTTTTTATATGTCACCAGTAAGAGAGAAATTTGTCAAGATTATAGAGTCTTTACCTTATGAAATTGATGAAGAAATCTTAAAAAGAGATACAAAAGATATTTTACAAGAGATAACCCAAAAATATATTGATACTTATGGTACTGATGATTTATCAGAAGATGACAAAGATTGTATAAGATCTTTAATTGGAAATAAACTTTAAATTTAAGAAAGGAAAGTGGTTTTTGTGAATGAAAATCAAGAAAATGTATCAATAGACAAAATTAGTGAACTTTTAAAAAAAGCTCCAACAGATGATGGTACATTTTATGCAGCATTATACGATTTATATGTTTTTATTGGAATTTCAAAAGGAATTAATGATATAAACAATGGTAGAGGTACAACACTAGAAGAACTTCATAAAGAAATGGAGGAATTATATGAAAATACTAGTAGAAGATTTGGCTAAGCAAGAACTTATAGATATATATTATTATAATTATCAATATTCTTCAAAAAATGCCATAGAAACAAATAAAAATATTATGTTGCATATTAATAGTTTAAAAAATTCCCCATACATTGACAGATGTATTCCAGAAATATCGAACAAGCATTTTCGAGAAATTATATATAAAAAAACTAGACGTTCTGGATATAGAATTATCTATTATATATCAGAAATAAGTAATACAATTTATGTAACTAATATTATTAATACTAAACAAGATTTCAAGTATATGTTAAAACTACATAATTATTTCAAAAATTATTATATTTTTTAAATCAAAAGTTTATTCAATTCTTTTTAATATATTTCAAATATGTTATATGTTTTATATATTATGAAATATTTAAGTTTATATATTTCCCATTAATTTAACTAAAAAATTTTTTTTATATTTTATTTTTTTTAATTCCCTAATTGCATCAATATATATTTTTAAAATTTCTTATTCAGTTTAATTCTTAAACACATTTGTTCTTATTATAATTTTCAATATATTTATTTTATAATTTCACTTCTTTTTCTCTTTTGCATATTATATTGTATAACTTCTAAGATTTAGTAGATAATATAATTGAAAGGAGAATTTATAGAATAATGAAATCAATTTGCATTAAAACTAATGATTCTAAAATTTTATATTATCTACTTGATGCTTTAAATAATACCAATCTAGATAATATATATTTTTCTTTCAATGAATTTAAATCATATAAAAATGTAATCATTCATTATAAAGGTTCTAACATAAATGAGTTTATTAGTACAATTTCTGATATGCTTTCTTTTTTAATTATTGATAATTTTGAAGAATCAATTATAAAAAGATTAATACTAAATAACTACTTTTATTTTGATAATATGGAAATTAATAAAGTATTTGATATATGTATAGATCTTCTAAATAATAGAGAAGAATATCTTGTTGATGATAGAATAAATTTAATTTCAGGAAATTTTTATACCTATATTCAAAACAATAAACAACTAATATTAAATGGATTTATTAACTTTAGGTTAAAAGAATATTTTTCATTACTTAATTCAGTTATTGATATTGCAGTTAATAAATTTATCATTGAAAGAGAATATTTAGAATTTATTTCTCTTTTGAAACTATATATTAACTCACAAAACTCTAATTTTGATATTGTTCATTTAATATATTGTGATAATAACTCAATTTTATTAGATGATAATAAAAATATCATAAATATTGATAAAGACATCTTTAATGCAAAATATTTATCTGATATAACATTTTCTTCTAATGATTATACTTTAAATACTTTGCTTACATTATTGCCACAAAAGATATATATTCATTTAATAGATTCTTCTACTAATGAATTTATAAATACTTTGCAATTAGTATTTGAAAAAAGAATAGAAATATGTACAAATTGTTCAATTTGTAAGTTATATAAACAAAATAGATTAATAAGTAAAAAGCAATCAAATTAAATTGCTTTTTATTTGTTCCCTTTATACCAATTTGCAAATTCTTTTAATGCCTCTTTTGATCCATCTATTTTTCTTCTTTCTTCTCTTTATTTTTCATTCATTTGGGCAAGTGTTTTTTCAAAACCTTTTGGTTTGAATATATACCATAAATCAGACCATTTTTCTTTTAAATCATTTCCTTGTATTTTATCTGAAATATTTCCTGGATGTTTTCCATAAAAATAATGTATCTTTTTTCCATCATGATATGCTAAACATTCCTCAAACCTGCAACTTTTATTTTCTTTACCTTCCATTAATTTTAAAATTCCATCAATTCCTATAGTATCTAAAGCAAAATTTACAAATGCTCTAGGAAATCCATTAAGCTCATCTATAAAAAATCCTGTATCTAATGCAATACATGGTTTTTTAAGCATATTATATGCCTGATTCACTTTTGCAGTTGCAATTTCTTTTATATCATCACTTCTAGGCTCGTATAATTCAAAATCATATGTAGTAAATTTTATATTGCTAAAATACCTTTCTGCTGATATTGCTTTTCCTTTGTTATGTGTTACAAAAACTATTTCTTGCATTTTTTACTCCTTATAATATTTGTTCTAATTCACTTAATTTATTAATTTCATATTTTGGAATATATTTTGATAAATTCTCTTTTTTGTTGTAATTTACCCAACAAGTATCAATATGATTTTCTATTCCGCCTTTAATATCTTTTTCTAGTTCATCACCTATTAATAAAATATCTTTAGTATTTACAATTCCAGCTTTTTTAAATAATCCTTCATAAAACTCTTTATTTGGTTTCATATGTCCAACTTCATCTGCTGAAAACATAGTTTGTATGTATTTATAAATATTTAATCTTTCCAATTTCGTTTTTAAAGCTATAGAAGGACCATTTGTAGCTATGATAAGCTTATAGTTTTTACAATACAAATATTTTATTATGTCTAAACTTCCTTCTCTAGATACTACTTTTTCTTTTAGTGTAAGTAACCTTCCGGCTATGCCGGTAGTAACAAAGGCTTTAGCTATG
>CAZSMG010000098.1:0-3831 GCA_964608075.1 uncultured Clostridium sp.
TGGTGTAAGTCCTGCATCTTTTAGTGCTTGATTTACTGGTCCTGCAGTTGCTTCTACTAAATCATGAATTAATTCTTCGAATTTAGATTTTGTAAGTGTTATATCTAAGTGTTTTGGTCCTGTTGAATCTGCTGTAATAAATGGTAAGTTAATTTGTGTTTGTTGTACACCAGAAAGCTCGATTTTAGCTTTTTCTGCTGCTTCTTTTAATCTTTGCATTGCCATTTTATCTTGTTTTAAGTCAATTCCATTTGATTTTTTAAATTCTTCTACTAAATAATTAATAATAGCTTCATCAAAGTCATCTCCACCTAAATGTGTATTACCATTTGTTGCTAAAACTTCAAATACGCCATCACCAATATCTAAGATAGATACGTCAAATGTTCCTCCACCTAAGTCATATATTAATATTTTTTGGTCTTGTTCTTTATCCATTCCATATGCTAGTGATGCTGCTGTTGGTTCATTTATAATTCTTAAGACTTCAAGTCCTGCTATTTTACCTGCGTCTTTAGTTGCTTGTCTTTGACTATCACTAAAATATGCTGGAACTGTAATAACTGCTTGAGTTACTTTTTGTCCTAAATAACTTTCAGCATCCGCCTTTAATTTTTGTAATATCATTGCTGATATTTCTTGTGGTGAAAATGTATCACCTTCTATATTAACTTTTTCATTTGTTCCCATTTTTCTTTTGATTGATATAACAGTATTATCTGGATTTGTAACTGCTTGTCTTTTAGCTATTTGTCCTACTAGTCTTTCTCCATTTTTAGAAAAAGCAACTACTGATGGAGTTGTTCTATTACCTTCTGCATTTGGTATAACAACTGGTTCTCCTCCTTCCATAACTGCTACACATGAGTTTGTTGTTCCTAGGTCAATCCCTATAATCTTTCCCATTTTTAAATCCTCCTTAAAAATTTATATATTTTTTTAAAATTAAAAACTTTGTTATATGATTTTTTCTAATTCTCTAATTATTTTTCTATTGTTTTCTAAAAATTCATCTGAAACTTTACTTTTGAATTCATCTCTATTCATTTCTGATAATCTTCTATTAGATAATTCCTTATATCCAAGTTCTTTTCCTAACCAATCTGGCTTTTTAAATTTATTTGCTTCATCTATATTTGGAAATTCTATCTCTGCTGTTAATAAGCCTTCTAAATAGTCATAATATATATCTATTTCTACTTTAAGATTGTTTTGAATTGGTATAATTAATCTAACCTTTGACATTTTATTACTTATCTTGTTTTTTATTAGATTATTATAATCTTCTTCTGTAATATTACTTTCTATTTCATATTTTTGAGCTATTTGATTAGTATCTTGTTCTATATCTCCTTTTGTTTTTATAGTATATATGTATTCTAACTTTTCTTGTTCATTTTCTTTTTTAGTTTTTACTTTTCTAAGCCTTATAAGTGTATTTATATCTTTATATATAAAAGCCTGTTCTATATTATGTATTTCTCGTATTTTCACATTTTCTGGCAGATAATTTATAACATATTTTCTTTCAATTTCTTTATTCATTTTTCACCTTCTATTTTATTAATTAACATCAAAGACGAAGCTTTTCATGTTAATTAGCTACTACTACCATAGAATGACGTATTACTCTACTACCTATTTTATAGCCTTTTCTGTATTCTTCTACTATTTCTTGAGTTCCTTTAGTTTCATCTTGAATACTACTTACAGCTTCATGTAAATTTGGATCAAATGTTTCACCGATTGTTTTTATTTCTTCTACTCCTTTTGATAAAAGTACATCTTTTAATTGTTTTAAAACAAGTTCAATTCCTTCCTTGTATTTTACATCTTCTGTTTCTGCTTTTGCTGCATTTTCTAAATTATCCACTACTGGTAGTATTACTTCTATAACATCAGATAGTATCGAATTATATAGCACTTCTCTTTCTTTTTGACTTCTTTTTTTATAATTTTCAAATTCTGCTAAAACTCTTTTAAATCTATCTTCCATTTCATCATATTCTTTTTTTGGTACTACTTCAGTATTTTCTTCTGGTATATTTTTTGCTTCTTTTTCATCTAATTTAGTTTCTTCTTTATTTTCTATATCTGCCATCTTATTCTCCTTTCAAGTTTTTGTACTATTGATTATTATTATCATTTAATTTTTTACTTATATATTTCATAACAGAAATAACTTTTGAATAATCCATTCTTTTTGGTCCTATTATTCCTATTGTTCCTAAATCTTTATTCCCTACTTTATGTTTAAAAGTTACTATACTAAAATCTTTTAGTTCATCTTTTTCATTTTCTTCGCCTATATAAACATTTATATCTTGTGCAAATCCAGAATTTAGCATATCTGTCATAAGCTCTTTAGTATCTAAAACATTTACAAAGTTTTTTGCAACTTCTAGGCTATTAAATTCAGGTAATTCAAATGCCCTATTTGCACCTTCCAAATATATTTTTTTATCTTCTTCTAATACTTTTTTTATTTGATCTATTACTGGCTTTATTACATTTACACTATATGTCATTTCATCGTACAAGTATTCCTCTAATGGTCTATCTATTTTTTCTATTGGCTCACCTTTTAATTTGTTATTAAACATATAATTCATTGTTTCTACTTGTTTTTGTGTTATATCTTCATCAAATTTAATTATTGTTTCTTTTACTAATCCTGTATCTGTTAGAATAACCGCTAACATCATTCTTGTGCCTAATAATACAAATTTTATCTCTTGTATTATTTGTGTATCTGCTTTAGGTCCTATAGAAACTGTTGTATAATGCGTAACTTCTGAAATAGTATTTGCCGTAATTTTTGTTAAATCTTCTATTTCAGTTACTTTTGTTTCTAATTTATCACTTATATATTTAATTTCTTCTAAACTTATATTGTCATCTTTTAATAATTCATCAACATAGAATCTATATCCTTTTTCTGATGGTACTCTTCCAGATGATGTATGTGGCTTATCTAAAAAACCTATTTTTTCTAGTTCAGCCATATCGTTTCTTATAGTTGCACTACTACAATCTAAATCGTATTTTTTTAGTAATCCGTTTGAACTTACTGGCTCTGCCGTGTTGATATATTCTTCTACAATAGCTTGTAGAACTTGTTTTTTTCTTTCATCTAGCAATTTTTATCACCCCTTTTGAGTTTAGCACTCTTTGGTTTTGTTTGCTAATCTTTGTATATATTATACCCATTTTTAGCACTTGTCAATATATATTGCTAATTTTTTTGTGAATTTTCTGTGAATATCTTTTTATTTACAATATATTATAAATATGTTATAATAATTATATTATGAGCAATGTCTCATTTTAATGGTATTATTAATTACTTTTTTAAGGAGGACACTATGAAAATATCTTTATCAGTACCAAAAAACTATGGTTTTACATGGTTTATGATGAATATCGGGTGTAAAACCGATAATTCACGGATTTTTCTTCATAAAAAATTACTCTCATCATTAATTGATGATTGTGATGAAGTTAGTGATGAAGAAAACTTTTGCACACTTACTTGGTATGCAGATGACATCTATTGCAAAAGAAAAATTAAGGTATCAAAAAATGGTCGCAGAGATTGGAAGCGTGTTTTGGATCTTGATATCTGCAGAGTAGATTTTACTCCTGATGTCAAAAATCCAAGAGCTAATTCATTTTATATATCTGTGGATTAGATGTCTAAAAAAGGGGAACATTTACGTTCCCTTTTTTATTTTTTAATAAATTATTTATTAAAAAATAATTTATCAATGTTTAAATTAATAAAAATCCCCCAGCTTAGCTGGGGGTATTTTACTCATAACGCCTAAAAGG
>CAZSMG010000099.1:0-3776 GCA_964608075.1 uncultured Clostridium sp.
GGCAATCGGCTCTGACCCGATCATTCGTAAGTTCGAATCTTACCACCCCAGCCACTAATCAACATCATCTAGCCAAATAAATGTAGATTAAAAAAATAATTCTAAATATGTTAAATACAGAAGGTGTTTTTTAAAGTACCTTCTGTATTTATATTTATGTATATTGTATAAATTTGTATACGATGTATATACTTAAATGGAAAGAATAGAAAATTTTAAAATTTTAAAATGTGGTTACATATAAATAAACAATAATAGTGTTATGTAAAATTAATATAAAAACCTGAAATTTTCGTAAAAAAATACTTTTATTTTAAATATTTATTTGCTATAATGTGAAAACAAAAAGAAAAGGAGTAATTTGAAAATGAATAGAACAAAATTATCAGATAGAATTTTACCTACATATACAAAAGGAGAAGAAATATTTAATATGACTTCACATATAGTAGGAGGAGCATTAGGAATAGTTGCAACTATTCTTTGTATAGTATTTGCAGCAGTACATGGAAATATTTATGGTATAATAAGTGGGGCAATTTTTGGAGTTACAATGATTTTATTATATACTATGTCTAGTATATATCATGGACTAAAGCCAGGTTTAAAAGCAAAGAAAGTACTTCAAGTATTAGATCATTGTTCAATATTTTTACTTATTGCAGGATCATACACACCATTTTGTTTATGCACTTTAAGACAATATGATACATTTACAGGTTGGTTAATATTTGGAATAATATGGGGAGTCGCAATTTTAGGAATAACATTGAATTCTATTGACTTAAAAAAATACAAGGTATTTTCTATGATATGTTATTTAGCTATGGGATGGTGCATAATAGTTAAAGGAAGTTTACTTCCAAACTTACTTGGTATGACTGGTTTTTGTCTTCTAGTAGGTGGAGGAATCGTATATACAATAGGTGCTATACTTTATGGAGTTGGTAAAAAACATAAATACATGCATTCGGTATTTCACTTATGCATATTTGCAGCAAGTTTATTACATTTCTTATGTATTTTATTATATGTAATGTAAAAAACAGACTTTTTGAAGTCTGTTTTTTAATATAATAATGTTAATTTATTTCCATTCTTTTTAATAAATCCATCTTCTTTTAATATTTTAAGTTCTCTCATCATTGCACTTCTATCAACATTTAAGTAATCTGCTAGGTCGGTAAAAGAATGTGGCAAAATTATATTTTTTGATAGATACTGATTAGATAATATTGTAAAATATCCAAGTAATTTTTCACGAATACTTCTTTTTGATAATAATTCTATTCTAGTATTTAAAGTCACAACTTTAGTAAGCATTAGATTTGGCAAATTAGATATAAGTGTTTCATGAAATTTACAATTATTTTTACATTTGATAAAGTTATCATAAGAGAAAAATAAAACTTCACATTTCTTTTTTGCAAGTACAAATAATTCGTTGTTTGTATTTATTTGATAAAATATTTCTCCAAATATATCGTTAGTTGCAAAATGTTCAATTATATTTTTATTTCCTTTAAAATCATATCTAATTAAATCTGCACTTCCATCTACTAAAATACAAACTTGATTACGATTAACTAAATATGTTGTAATTATTTCACCTTTTTCAAAATATTTAGTTTGCACTTTTATACAGCTATTGCTGAAGTTTTGTATAAATTCTGATATATTAAAATCAATTTTCATAACATAATCACCTTACCATAAAAATTATACACTATAATAGTTGCATATGCAACTATTACCGATAATTTAATTGAAAGATATTATATAAACCAACAAAAAAATACAATAAAATCAATAAAAAGACAGCAGGGAATTATTGTAAAAAATAAAATTTTATTGAAATATATTTGTAATATAAATGTAATAAATGACAGAAACCTTGAAATATTGATAGTGTAAAATACTAAAATCAAAATAAATTTCAAAAAGTTGCATATGCAACAGAAAACTAAGAGATTAATTATATAATAATATCATCAAAAGCAAGGGGGATACTATAATGAAAGTAATTAAAAGAGATGGAAGAGCTGTAGAATTTGATAGACAAAAGATAGAAATAGCTATTGAAAAAGCAAATAATGAAGTAAAAGCAAAAGAAAAAGCTACTAAAGAAGAAATAAAAGATATAATAAAATATATAGGGGATATGGATAAAAAAAGAATATTAGTTGAAGATATCCAAGATATAATTGAACAAAAATTAATGGAAATTCAAAAATTTGAATTATCTAAAAAATATATAGTATATAGATATACCAGAGCGTTAGTTAGAAAACAAAATACTACTGATGAATCAATACTAGGGTTGATAAAAACAACAAATAAAGAATTAATGGAAGAAAATTCAAATAAAAATGCTATTATAGCATCAACGCAAAGAGATTTAATAGCAGGAGAAGTTTCAAAAGATTTAACAAAAAGGATATTACTACCAGAGAAAATAACAAAAGCTCATGAAGAAGGAGTTTTACATTTTCATGATGCAGATTATTTCTTGCAACCAATATTTAATTGTTGTTTAATAAATATAGAAGATATGTTAGATAATGGAACTGTAATGAATGGTAAATTAATTGAAAGTCCAAAAAGTTTTCAGGTTGCATGTACAGTTATGACACAAATAATTGCTTCAGTTGCAAGTAGTCAATATGGAGGACAATCAGTAGATATAAGTCATTTAGGAAAATATTTAAGAAAAAGTTATAATAAATTTGTTACAAAATTACAAGAAGAATATAAAGATAAATTATCAAAAGAAATGATAGAGAATATTGCAAAACAACAATTAAAATCTGAGCTTTCAGCAGGTGTACAAACGATACAATACCAAATAAATACTTTAATGACCACAAATGGACAATCACCCTTTGTAACATTATTTTTAAACCTTAAAAAAGATGATGAATATATAAAAGAAAATGCAATGATAATAGAAGAAATTTTAAAACAAAGATATCAAGGTATAAAAAATGAAAAAGGTGTATATGTAACACCAGCATTTCCAAAATTAATATATGTTTTAGATGAACACAATTGTTTAAAAGGTGGAAAGTATGACTATTTAACTAAACTTGCTGTAAAATGTTCTTCTAAGAGATTATATCCAGATTATATTTCTGCTAAAAAAATGCGTGAAAATTATGAAGGTAATGTATTTAGTCCTATGGGATGTAGGAGCTTTTTATCAACTTGGAAAGATGAAAATGGGAATTACAAATTTGAAGGAAGATTTAATCAAGGTGTTGTAAGTATAAATTTACCACAAGTAGGAATAATAGCAGATGGTGATGAAGAAAAATTTTGGAAATTATTAGATGAAAGATTAGAACTATGCTATGAAGCTTTAATGTGTAGGCATTATTCTTTGCTTGGTACAACTTCAGACATATCCCCAATTCATTGGAGATATGGAGCAATTGCAAGACTAAAATCAGGAGAAAAAATAGACCCATTATTAAAAGATGGATATTCAACAATTTCCTTAGGATATATTGGATTATATGAGGTTACTAAATTAATGAAAGGTGTATCTCATACTACACAAGAGGGTCATGATTTTGCATTAAAAGTAATGGAGCATTTAAGAGATACAACTGATAAGTGGAAAGAAGAAACTGGTATAGGATTTGGATTATATGGTACTCCAGCAGAAAGTTTATGTTATAGATTTGCAAGAATAGATAAAGAAAGATTTGGAACAATAGAAGATATTACAGATAAAGGATATTATACAAATTCTTATCATGTGGATGTAAGAGAAA
>CAZSMG010000100.1:0-3742 GCA_964608075.1 uncultured Clostridium sp.
ATGTATCATGTGCATTTGTAAACCATGTATATCTTAATCTTGAATATTCATCTATCGCTGTATATTGATAAAATTTTTCTCCAATTTCCTGTAATTCTTTACTCATACATTTTTTTGGGACATACTTAACATCTATTTGAACTTTTTCTCCTGGATATTCTCCTGATACCCATTCATTTGGCTCGCTTTCTTTCTTTTTGCTTGGTGTTTTTTCGTATATTCCTAATCTCTGCATTGCATGATATAATCCTTGTATTGTTCTTGTATATCCCGCTTGGCGTAATTTTATCCATAATACTACCAATCCCGTATCTTTATTGTTTCTTTTATAATTTCTTATTAATTTTATTTCTTCCTCTGTATGTTGATTTGGATGCGAATGTGGACGTCTTGATTTATCTTTTAAACTTTCTAATGTTCCATCATATCTATTTCTCCATCTATATATTGTTCTTTTACATTCTCCGAATTTATATGCTGCCTTTGCTACTCCATATTTTCTTGAAAATTTTACTATTGACTCTTTATATTTTAATCTATCTGTGATATTATTACCCATAAGAGAACACCTCCGATATGTTTATTTTTGGTCATTTAAACAATATCATTTTGGTGCTCTCTTTTCAATATTTTATTTTCAATTTACTTGTGACATATCTATTTTAAACCTATATTTACATAAATTTCAATATTTTTTCTTTATTTAAATTTGCTTTCTTTCTCTAGTTCCTTTGCTATAATGTGACCAAAATAAAACAACTGCCCATATTCTTATAGCACAATTTCATTGCCAACTTTCCAATATCTCTCAAACAATGTCTGCTGACCTTCTGTAAAAGATTTTTCTAATAGGTCTCAAATTTCAATATGTTGTCTTCTCAATTTGTCATATTTTTCACTTGGTTTGTATAAATATTCAAATAAAGCTTTCAGCAAAGGCATATTGTCAAATTTAATTGTTTTTAATGTACATATATTAGATATTGAATCAAAGTGTTTTAATAATTCCATTTTTTCTTTGTCTGTTTATTTTTCCATATATCTCCTTTCTTCTGTATTCTGGAGCAAACACTAAATGATATTTGCAATTCCAAGCACTGTGTGCTAAACTATTTTTATCTTTCATAACAAATTCCTCCTTTTTAATTTTTATTTGCGGCTGGCTAACCACATTTATTATATCAAAAGGAGGAATTTTTCTACTCATAGTTAGAAGCCTTTAGAACCCATGTAAAACATGGGGTTTTCATTAGCTAAAAAAATGATAAGTTACAAATTATAACTTATCATTTTTATTTTCTTGCTTTTCACTTTTAGTTCACAAAAAGGACAAAAAGTAATAGTATATTATATTTGTAATCAGAAATAATACTGATTAAATTTTAAAAACATCCCCTTTTATTTTCAAAAAAGAACATATTAAAAAATAATATGTTCTTTTAAATTTTAAAATACAACTAAATCCATTTCACTTGTAAATTCTTTATTTCCATATGCAAATATTAAATATAAATTATCATCATTATCAATATAAAACTTTGATATGTTTTCTACGTTATATATATCACTTTCAGGATTTCTTTTATATATTGTATATCCTAATTTTTCAAATTCTTCCACTTGTGCTTCTACCTTTTTTATTTCTTCTTTTATTGCCTCGTTTGCTTTTTCTTTATCAATTCCTTTTGTCTCTAATATTTTATCTATAGTTAATTCTTGTTTTTTTTCTAAATCATAATTATATGTTTGTATAATCAATCTTTGAGCATTATTTCCTTCTTTTAAATTAGCCCTAATTACTAAAGATAATATATTATCTTTTATATTTGCTGTATATTCAACTATATATATAACATTTATGCTATTTTCATCTTTAACTATATTTTTTGCTTTTTCTAAAAATGTTCTTGCAATTTTCTGATTATATTCTTTTATATTTTCTTCATTAATATTAATGTGAGGAATATTTATATCTAAAGTATATTTGCCTTCTATGTTATTTTGATTTTTATATCTAGTAAATACAAATTCATAGTTTTCAAACTCTTTTTGTAACTCAATTTGTGTGTTACTATTTAGCAATGTATTATTGAACATATTACTAAATTGTTCTTTAGTTAATTGTTTTGAATTTATTTGTTCTTTTTTTCCAAACTCTTTATCATTATTTACATTTTGATTTTTATAGTATTGCACATATACAGCCATAGATACTGCTATTATGCATAATATAATTATAGATATATAAACAATTATTCTTATTGTGTTTATTTCTTTTTTTGTTGGCAAAACTACATTCATTTGTTCACTCCTAAATTAAATATTTTCAAACATTAAATCTATCTTTTCATCTCTATCATTTGTATAATATGAAATTCCATCTAGTATAATACCCTTTACATAGTATATATGGTGGCTTTGTTCATTTATAATATATACATCTTCTTTTGTATTTGCATTATCTTTAGTTACTTCTTTATAATCTCTTCCATAATTTAAGGTCACATTTTCTAAGGCTGATAAGTCTATTATATAATATTTATCATTATCATTTGGGCTCAATTGCAAGTTTTCTTTTATTTGATTAATCTTTGATTGATTTTCATATGGTATAGCTACTGGTATTGCAGCATATTTTGAATAATATATAGATATTTTATCTGTTAACAACTCAACATCGTTATACATTTCATTTAATTTTTTTAACTTTGTTCCTGTTTGTGCATTATATACCAGTATACTTGTTATAATTATTAATAAAACAATAGCAACTGTTAATGTTGTTAAAGATATACCTTTATTATTAAATTTATTCATTTGTGTCCTCCTAAAAGATTTATACATTTATTTTATATTATTTAATTTTGTTTTGCAACATATTGAATATATTTTTTAAAATATTGACTATTATGGATTTTTGAGATATTATATATATATTATTTATATAGAAATGAGGAATTAAAAGTTATGTTATGTTCAGAATGTAATAAAAATACAGCAGTACTTTTCATTAATAAAGTAGAAAATGGCAAAACTTCTTTAGAAGGTCTTTGCTATGATTGTGCTAAGAAAAAGGGTATTAATCCTTTAGATGTGTTATCAAAGCAAAATGATATTTTGTCAAAAGATAATGTAAATCTTTCAGATATGACAAAACAATTTGAAAGTATATTTAAAGATTTAGCTCAAAATCTAAACATAGAAGATATTGAAAATATCGAAGGAATTGAAACATTTGATAATTTTGATGAAGAAACAGGTGAACCTAAAATTTCAGGAGCTGCGATTCCTATTGGATCTATTTTTTCAAATATGTTTGGAAATACAACTTCAAGTCAAGAAACAGAACATGAAAGTTCAAATAATAAGAAAATAAAAGTAGATAAAAAGAAACCATTAAAAAGTAAGAAAAAGAAATTTCTTGATACATTTGGAACAAATCTTACAAATAAAGCAAAAAATAATGAATTAGATATTGTTATTGGTAGAGACAAAGAAATTCAAAGAATTATTCAAATATTAAATAGACGTTCAAAAAATAACCCTTGCTTAATTGGTGAACCAGGAGTTGGTAAAACAGCTATTGCTCAAGGTTTAGCAATTAAAATTGCATCAAACAACGTACCTGCAAAACTTTTAAATAAAGAGGTTTATTTGTTAGATATGACTGCAGTTCTTGCTGGAACACAATTTAGAGGTCAATTTGAGTCAAGAATGAAAGGTATTATTGATGAATGTAAAA
>CAZSMG010000101.1:0-3686 GCA_964608075.1 uncultured Clostridium sp.
CCACATGTTATAATTTCCAAAACTCCAATATCTTGGAAATGTTTAAAAGCTTCTATTAAATTACATTTATATATATCTTTAAATAGTCTTAAATCTTCTGAATATCTATTATAGTAATATTTAGAAAGCTCGTTTAATTTTTTATCACTAGCAGTTCTTTTAATTTCTTTTTTTGATAATTCAATTAATTTTTTTAGATATTTAATATATTTTTGTTGTAGTAATTTGTTATCTAGCATAGAAAGTAGAGGAGGAGTAATTGACATAGTAATTCTAAAATCAACCTTTTCATCTACTAATTTTTGAAAATTTGTAAGTAGTGGTATATATGTTTCTGAAATTGCTTCAAAAAGCCATGATTCTTCTAAATAATCATCACTTTCTGGATGATGAATAAATGGAAGATGTGCATGGAGAACAAAACTTACATATCCTTTTTTTTCTTGCATTTAAAAATCTCCTTTATAAGAAATTGAAATAGGGATTTTTTAAAATCCCTACATAAATCTAGAGGATGTTGAACTTGGATTAGATAAATCATTTAAATCCTCAACTTCATTTTTATAAATTTCTTTATATATGTCATATATATTATATATTTTTCCTATTTTTTTCATAAAAGAAAAGCTAGAAATATCTTTTTTAGTTTCAGCATTTGTTTTTACATTTCTGAAGAAAACTATTTTTTGAGATTCATCAAATAAAATTTTATCATTAGGTGATTCAATTTCATTAGATGAAGTTATATATATATAATCTTGTTTTATATTATTTGAAATAGGTTTTCTTCCAATTTCTATTCTATAATCAGATTTAGCATCATCTACATGTAAATACCAACTATTTGCAAAATCATTTATCTCAACTTCGAAAGAATAATTTAAAGAATCATTATGTACAATTAAAACAGGTTTAGTTTCATTAAAGAAATTATCTCCATATATTTTTCTAAAGTTTTGAGCATCTGCATTTGAAAGTTCCCAATATATAAATAATGTTTTAGGTGTTTGTGCAAGTATTTTAATAATTGTCTTTTCGTAATTGTTAGGTAAATCATAATACTCTACACTATCTGTTTTCTTTTTTGTAGTTTTATTTTTTCTTGTAGTAGTTATCTTTTTAGCAGAAACATTAGATTTAGTTTTTGCCTCTTTTTTTTCAACAGCTTTTTTAGTAGTTGTTTTTTTAGCTGTAGAGTCTGATTTTTTTGTGTTTTTCTTTGCTGTAGTTTCTTTTTTTGCTACTTTAGTACCTTTTTTATCTATTTTAATTTCTTCATTTTGTGTATCTTTTGTTTTTCTTGACATTAATATTCCTCCTAAGTATTTTACTTAATATATACTATACTAAAAAAGTAATAAATTCAAGAGAAAATATAAAAAAATAAAAAACTATTTACAAAAATAAAACTTATTAGTAAAATACAAGTATAGAAAAACAAAGGAGGAAGATAAAGTGAAAATGAAAAAAAATAAGGGTATAACACTTATAGCCTTAATTATAACAATAATAGTACTTCTAATCTTGGCTGGAGTAACAATAGCAATGCTAACAGGAGAAAACGGAATACTATCAAAAGCACAAACAGCAGCAGAAAAAACAAAACGAGCAGAAGCAGAAGAACAGGTAAGACTTGCAATACTTGCAAGTTATGACAATATAGGAAAAATAGATAAAGAAAAATTAATAGAAAACTTAAATAAAATAAAAGGAATAGAGCAAATAACAGAAATACCAGAATCAAACAAAGTAATAGTAAATGGATATGAAATAGATTTAGAAGAAATATTAAATAATATAGATAAAACAGAACCAAGCAAACCACAAGATGTACCAGTTACAGGAATAACACTAGATAAAACTGAACTAGTAATAGGAACAGGAAACACAGATATACTAACAGCAACAATAGAACCTGAAAATGCAACAAACAAAGACATAACATGGACAAGTAGTGATGAACAAATAGCAACTGTAGATAACGGAACAATAACTGCAATAAAATCAGGAACAGTAACAATAACAGCAACAGCTGGAGACAAAAGTACAACTTGTAGTGTAATAACAGGAAACAGACCAGAAATAGGAAAAATATATAATGATACAACAGAGCTAATAGATAAAAACGGAAAAACATTTTATATACCAGGAGGATTTAAAATTCATAGTGATACAACAGATGATGTAAATACAGGAATAGTAATAACAGATGGAACAAGTGAATTTGTATGGATACCAGTAGATAATATAACATCAATGGCAAAAACAACAAGTGGAACAGATGCTAATGGAAATATAAATTACCAAGGAAAATTATATGACTTTTCAGCAAGCGGATATACAGAAATGACAAATTATGGTCAAGGAACAGAATCTTATAGGGAACCATCTATATTAGAAGATACAACGGATGGAGATAAAAGTGAAGCAGAGAGAAGAGGATATGATTTATTAAAAAACATAGTAGGACTAACAGGAACAAATGAAGAGATAATAGCAAAATGGAGTAAACAACTACAAGAAGAATATAATAAAATGGTAAAAAGTGTAGGAACATACAAAGGATTTTATGTAGGAAGATATGAAACAAGTTTAGATACAAATAAAAAAGCACAATCAAAAAAAGGAGAAACATCTGCAACAGCAAGTAAATCAAATGCAAATACATGGTATGGATTATATCAAAAACAAAAAGAATATAAAGTTGGAAAAGCTCAAGGGAGTATGATATGGGGAAGCCAATGGGATCAAATGATGATATGGATGAAAAAACAAGGAATAACAGTAGAATCAGGAACAACAATGACAGGTACACAAAGAAATGAAACAAGAGTAACAGGAGCAGAAGGTTCAAAAGATTTACTAAACAATATATATGATATTTATGGAAATTCATTTGAATGGACATTAGAATCTAACGACACTAATGTTCGAGTTAGACGTGGTGGTCTTTACAACGTTAGTAATTCACCTAATGCACGTAGTGGTAGTACTCGTCCATATGCTGCTAATATCTATCATGGCAGTAGACTATCACTTTATATAGAGTAAGACTGAATCTTAAAGAAGTGTCTAATTCATACTTAAATAAATTATAAGTTTACTTATAACAAGTTGCGTCACCTAGCAGTGGCGCTTTTTATTTAGTTGTTAAAAATTCGATAATAAGTTGTAAAAAAATATATTTTTTTACAAAAAAACATTTACAATTTGTTAAAGTTTGTATAGAATGTACTTGAAAAATACAAAAGAAATGTGGGAGAAAGGGGTTAACTAATGAAAATATTAATGTTAACATGGGAATATCCACCGAGAGTAATAGGAGGAATTTCTAGAGTAGTACATGATTTATCAAAAAGATTAATAAAAGATGGACATGAAGTTACAGTTGTTACATATAAAGATGGAGATGTTCCAGAATTTGAAGATGATAAAGGTGTTAAAGTATATAGAATAGATAATTATATGATAAACTCAAATAATTTTATTGATTGGGTTATGCAAATGAATTTCAATATGATAACTAAAGTAAATCAAATAATTGCAGAAGAAGGAAATTTTGATGTTATACATGCACATGATTGGTTAGTTACTTATGCTGCAAAAACTATTAAAAATTCATACAACTTACCATTAGTATCTACAATACATGCAACAGAAGCAGGTAGAAATAGTGGTATACATAA
>CAZSMG010000102.1:0-3129 GCA_964608075.1 uncultured Clostridium sp.
TCCTGCAATAGTTACATCTTTTTCTTCAAAATTCTCATAATTTTCTTTTATTTCTCCTGCTGTATTTGTTCTATTAAATTTTGTTATTTGGAAAGGATCTTTTCCTTGTTCTTGTAACTCTGTAAGTTTATCCCTTCTTATTTGCATTAATTGATTTATATCTAATTCTTGTTCTTCAACATTATTATTATTATTTTGATTATCTCCCATTTTATTTTCTCTCCTTTATACATTAAATTTAAATAATACAATATCTCCATCTTGCATTATATATTCTTTTCCTTCTGAACGTATTAGTCCTTTTTCTCTTGCTGCAACCATAGATCCTTCTTTGATTAAGTCGTCATATGTTACAACTTCTGCTTTAATAAATCCTCTTTGAATGTCAGAATGTATCTTTCCTGCAGCTTCTGGTGCTTTAGTACCTTTTTTAATTGTCCATGCTCTAACTTCAGGTTCTCCTGCTGTTAAAAAAGACATTAAGCCTAGTAAATCATAACTTTTCTTTATTAACTTATCTAATCCTGACTCTTCTAATCCTAAAGCTTCAAGCATTTCATTTTTATCATTTTCCTCCAACCCAGATAGTTCTTCTTCTATTTTTACACATAAAGTAACAACATCTGCACCTTCGCCTTTAGCATAGTCTTTTACCTTAATTACCATCCCTTCTCTATTTTCTGCTTCTAGTTGTGTTTCTGATATGTTTGCTATATAGATTATTGGTTTTGAAGTAAGCAAAAATAAATCTTTTACTATTTCTTTTTCTTCATCATTAAATTCGATTGCTCTTGCTGGCTTTCCTTCTTCTAAATTCTTTTTTATCTTTTCTAATACATCAATTTCAAACTGGAACTTTTTATCTGCCTTTAATGATTTTTTAGCTTTTTCTATTCTTTTGTCTATTGTTTCCATATCAGCAAATATTAATTCTAAATTTATTGTTTCAATATCTCTTAATGGATCTATACTACCATCTACATGTACTACATTAGGGTCTTCAAAACATCTTACCACTTGACAAATCGCATCAACTTCTCTTATATGTGATAAGAATTTATTTCCTAATCCTTCACCTTTACTTGCTCCTTTTACTAATCCTGCAATATCTACAAATTCAACAACAGCATGTGTTATTTTTTGTGGATTATACATTTTAGCTAAATTATCTATTCTTTCATCAGGAACTGGAACTACACCAACATTTGGCTCTATTGTACAAAATGGATAATTAGCACATTCAGCTCCAGCTTTAGTTATACTATTAAACATTGTACTTTTTCCTACATTTGGTAGTCCAACTATACCTATTTTCATTTATCCTCGCTCCTTAAAATTATTAAAATTAACACTAATACTATAGCATAAATATAGTATTTTGTCCAATAAATTTTACAATAAAAAGTATTAATAATTTTATTTTTCTTTACTTTTATATTTTTCTTATGTATAATATATATGCTTTGCTTCCATAGCTCAGTAGGTAGAGTGCAGCCTTGGTAAGGCTGAGGTCACGGGTTCAATTCCCGTTGGAAGCCCCACAAAATGGTAAATCTTTTGATTTACTATTTTTTTATGCCTTTCTGTATCGCTTGAAAATAGCGAGTTATATGGAAAATATTATTCTATGTTATTCTATAAATTTATGTGTTTTTCTCTATAAAGTGAAACAAAATTTTTTTTGTTTCACTTTTGTATCAATATTAGAACAACAAAGTGCTAGAGACTTGAGAATTACCGGAAATTATGATATATATAAGAAAAATAGTAATTTGTGCAATAAACTAAAACTAAACTAAAGGTTTATTAATATAAACTAACTGTCGGTTGAGTTTGTGAAATATCTGTAATAAAATAGAATTAACAATGAAAGGAGGGATTTTATATGTCAAACAAAACTCTTGGAGAAATGATTAGTTCTTTAAGAAAAGAAAAAAATATGACACAAAATGATTTAGCAGAAAAAATGAATGTTACTGACAAAGCTGTGTCAAAATGGGAAAGAAATTTATCTTGTCCTGATGTTAATTCTATTCCAAAATTAGCAGAAATTTTGGGTGTTTCAGTAGAAGAACTATTAAATGCACAAACTAAGCAAGATAATAGCAAAGTAGAAGATATTATTAATATTGCTTTAATTGGAGTTAGTCTTGCAATGGGCATTTGTATTGTAGTTACTTCTGTATTAAAACAAATTGATGTGAATAATGCAATTATTATGTTAGGAATAGGGTTAAGTTGTTTGTCAATTTATTTGTTAAAGAATAAACAAGATAAACAATAAAAAATATGGGCTAAAATTTATAATTACTAGCCCTACAAATTTATAGGACAGATTTACAAAAACTTACTAAAATATCTACATTGAATTTACTTAGATAAACTTTGTTGAGTTTCTAACACACTAGAAACTCGCGGGACGAGTTTCGCTTTCGCAAAAAATGTTTCGCAAGGCTCACATATTTTGCGTTTAGGTATGTGCCTATATGGAATAATAGCCATAGTGAAAATAGCAAATTTCCTTTATTTTATTGTGAAAAATTATGTACTATTTTGCATTATGAAACAAAGGTTGTAACAGAGAGCGAAGAAAAGGCGAAAAATAGCATAAAACTTCCCGTTGGAAGCCCCAACGATGTTTCTGTTCGAACCAATAGAACATATTAGATATGAAAATCAATCAGTAAAATGGTTGATTTTTTTGTTTGTAAAAAAATCTTCCAACAGAAATAAGGATTATTTTATGGTTAAGATAATTAAACAAGTTACAAGCTAAAAAAGAAAAACTAAAACAAGGAAAAATTACTTTTAATAAATATAGAAAAATGAGATTAAAATATTTGAAGGAACACAAAAAAGCTTATTATGCTATAATGCTTATGAGTGAAACATTAAATACATGTCTAAAAGAAATACAATAAATAGTATAGTGTAACAGATTATTAGTAAATTAAAAAATAAAATCGACCTAATCAAACATACGAAAAATACAGATATATAAAATATCCTGTAGAATTTGCAATGTTATGTAAAATATGGTATAATAGGCATAGGACTTTGTATATAAGTAGCCCTTAATAAAAATCCCCCAGCTTAGCTGGGGGTATTTTACTCATAACGCCTAAAAGG
>CAZSMG010000103.1:0-3007 GCA_964608075.1 uncultured Clostridium sp.
TAACGAGATATGGTCACCGAATAAATTGATAAATATTTAAATTATTTACCTAATCTACAACTACTATAGCAATTGATCTAGCAGGTCCTTCTAGCATACTCATTGCTGTTTCTATTGATGCAGCATTTAAGTCTGGCATTTTTTGTTCAGCTATTGTCTTAACTTGCTCTTTTGTTATTTTAGCAACTTTTTCTTTGTTAGGTTTTCCTGAACCTTTTTCAATTTTTATAGCTTTTTTAATTAATACTGCAACAGGTGGCACTTTTGTTATAAAGTCAAAAGATTTATCTTTGTATACTGTTATAACTACAGGGATTATCATACCTGGTTGATTTGCAGTTCTATCATTAAATTCTTTAACAAATTGCATGATATTAACACCACTTGAACCTAAAGCTGGACCAACTGGTGGAGCTGGTGATGCTTTACCTGCTTCTATTTGTAATTTAATTAAATTTGATATTTCTTTTTCTGCCATTTTCTAATTGGCACCTCCTTATAAAAATCTGATTAATTTACTTTTTGAACTTGTGCAAATTCTAATTCTACTGGAGTTTCCCTACCAAACATAGAAACTAGAACTTTTACTTTATGTTTTTCTTTATTTATTTCTTGAACTATTCCAATAAATCCCTCAAATGGTCCACTCAATACTTGAATTGAATCATTTACATCATAATCAACATTTATTGGTGTTTCTTCAAATCCCATATTTCTTATTTCATCATCAGTAAGTGGTATAGGATCTGTTCCAGAACCAACAAAACTTGTAACTCCTCTTGTATTTCTTACTATATACCAAGATTGTTCAGTTACTATCATTTTTATTAAAACATAACCTGGAAAAACTTTTTTTAAATTAGTTTTTCTTTTTCCATCTTTTATTTCAATTTGTTCTTCCATTGGAACAACGATATCAAAGAAGAAATCTTCTAATTCTCTATTTTTTATAGTTTTTTCTAGGTCTGTTTTTACTTTATTTTCATATCCAGAATAAGTATGCACAACATACCATCTTGGGACCATGTCATAATCTTTTTGAGACATATTTTTAGCCTCCTTAATTTATTAAGTTTTGACTTTAATTTTTATTATTGATTTTCAGTTTCGTTTGTTTCTATAGTTTCATTTTCTTTTACTTCATTTGATGTATTTTCTGTAGTATTTTCTTCATGAGATTCTTCTTTAGAACTTTGGCTTTGCTCGGCAGAAGATTTCTCTTGTACCATTGTTTGTAAATTTGTTATTCCATATTTATTAATAGAATCAAATACTAAATCCAAACAAAAAACTATTAAAGCAGTAATAAGCACAATTACTACAACTACAAAAGTATTATTAAGTAATTGCTTTGGTGTTGGCCAACTTACTTTTTTTAATTCTACTTTAAAATCTTTAATAAAATGTTTATTTTCTTTACCTTGTTTAGCTTCATTTTTAGCCATTTTACTTCCTCCTTAAAATAGCCTAATTATTTTGTTTCTTTGTGTGTCGTACGTTTTTTACAGAATTTACAATACTTAACTATTTCTAATCTATCTGTATTGTTTCTCTTGTTTTTTGAAGTCATATAATTTCTTCTTTTACATTCTGTACACTCCAATATAATATTTTCTCTTGGTCCTTTTGCTGCCATTTATATACACCTCCGAATTTATTAACCTTTTTTGAAACGATGTGATCGTATGTTCTAAGTTACATACGCTAGAATATTTTACCACTTTTTTCCTTGTATGTCAATGAATTTATTAACTTTTTTTAATATTTTTTGATATTATTTTCTTTTCCTTTTTTCTACTGAATATCCAAACTTTCCTAATTTTTTACCAGTTTGATAATATCCGCCATTACAATATGATATTAAGTCACATGTTGATATATCAAAAGCACCATTTTTGTCTATATATTTATCATCTGCATCTATAGATAATACTTCTGCAATAAACATATGATGGCTTCCAAGTTCTTTTATTTCTTTTACTTTACATTCAACAGATACAGGACTTTCTTTTATTCTTGGACATTTAACAAATTCACATTTTTCCTTTGTTAATTTCATTTCTTTAAATTTATCATATTTAGCACCACTTCTTACTCCACACCAATCTGTTGCTTTAACTAGATTTTTGTTAGTTAAATTAATAACAAATTCTCCTTGCTCTTTTATTAAATTATATGAATATCTTGTAGGCCTTACTGATATATATACCATTGCAGGATTTGTATTTAATATTCCTGTCCATGCAACTGTTATAATGTTCGATTTTTCCATTGTTCCACAACTTACCATTACAACTGGTAGTGGATATAAAAAAGTACCTGGTTTCCAAATTGTTTTACTCATACTAATTTTTCTCTCTTTCTATAAGTTTTACATTCATTCTTTTTAAAATATCTTCTATATATTCACCTTGCTTTAAAATAATCTTTTCTTGTTTTAAATTATAATCCATAGTAATATATAAATCAAAATTTTCTATAACTTTATTAATAAATCTGTCTTTATTTTTTCTTGATTTATATCTTTTTAAATATTCTTCTTTACAATTTAATTCTGGTATAGCTAAAAAAAATTCAATTTCTCTATTTTCTAATTCTTGTTTAACACTCGGATGGTGTGAAATTAATATAATATCATATTTATTCATATTTTTAATAATTTCTTCTATGTAATTTATAGGCCATCTGGGATTTCGTTTGCTTTTCCTAACTCCCTTTAATTCTTCTCTAGGAATTTTTCTTTCTTCCTCTGTTAATATATAGGTATAATCTGAACTCTCCATGTCAATAACATTTACATATTTTTTTGCTAATGTTGTTTTTCCTATTCCTGGAAATCCTGATATTATCATAACTTTCCCCTTTTTTTATAAATTATATCACTTAAAGTTAAAAAAGAAAAGCACAAATCAAATTATTTCTGATTTCTACTTTTCTTAAAAAATAAAAAAGACTAGCAACAACCTATGTTCCCAGCAGGGTAACCCGCAAGTATTTTCGGCACATT
>CAZSMG010000104.1:0-2869 GCA_964608075.1 uncultured Clostridium sp.
GAAGCATTAAAAAATATGTTAGATAACAAAATAAAAAGAGGATACAAAGACCTTGAGACAATTTTCCACACAGACCAAGGTACTGTATACTCTTCTTTATCATTCAATAAAACATTTGAAAACACTTCTATAATAAGATCCATGTCTCGAGCTGGAACACCAACAGATAATCCAGTTATAGAGTCAAAAAATGGATGGCTTAAGAAGGAAATGTATATTGATTTTGATATAAATAATTATAACACAGTTCAAGAATTTATAGAAGATATAATTAAAGACAATAATGAATATAGACCAAGTTATGCACTTAATTACAAAACCCCAGTTGAGTACAGAACTCAACTAGGGTTTCCATAGTTTTTCTTTTTGTGTCTACTTTTTGTTGACAACTTCACCTAACTTTTGCTACTTCCTTTTGGTTTGAATGTTCTTATAGTAATTTTTACCAAATGCTGAAAAATTAATAATTATAGCACACATATAAAATCCATTTATCAAAAAATGTAAGTTATCATTTATATTTATATATTATAACTTCTTAATTTATTATACAATTTCTTATTAATAAATATTTCTCCAATACTTAATCCTAGTAAAATAAACTCTATTACTATTAATTCATATTTCATTAAAATTAATGTAAAAATCGCACTTAAAATCAATGTTCCTAATCTCCTATAAATCTCTATATCTATTACAATTTTTTGTTGTTCGTCTTTATTAGAAATACTTAATGCCACATCTTCAATATATATTTGAAAAGAGTCTCTTATTGCTAATATCAAGAAAAATCCTAATGACATTATTATTACTTTATATATAAATTCTACATTAATATAATGCCCTATAATTAATAACAAAAACGCCATACTTAAGCAAATTGTTAATACAATACTCATCTTATCTTTTACTTTTAGATATACTTTTCCAAATATTATATTTCCTACTAATCTTGCAATTCTTGAAATAAATACTATTGCTGTTATATAGTATGTTACCATTTCTATTGACAAGAATTTTTGAAAATCATATTGCATAAATAATTTACTATTATTTTGTCCCATTTTTATAATTGAATAAAATACTGCATTAGATAGTATTACTAAAAATATTACTGATGTTATTTTTACTTTTTTAGTATTTTGTTTTACTTCTTTGTTTTCAGTTGTTTTTGCTTCGTAATACATTAATGAAAGTCCAACTAATAATATATACACTATAATTGATAGATACATTGGCAAATATTGATTTATATTAAATAGTTTTCCTGCTACTAATGCTGTAAATAGAGTTATAATTGAGTACATTATTTTTGATTTATTTCTTATTTTGTAATAGTTATCTTTTCTGTTCACTGCATTTAAATTACTCTTTAAAATGATTTCGTCCATATTTAAAAACATAAATGCTATTTCATTTATACTCTTATATAACAACATTAAAAAAAATGATTTTCCAAATGTTAGTATTAGTGAAGCAATCAATATTAATATTGTTCCTAATCTTAAAGAATTTACATTTCCTATTCTTTTTACAGCTTTTAATATTAGTTTTTGTGATAATATACATATAATTAAAGATACCATAGTCATTGCTGTTATTTGGCTTGCACTTAACCCTTTTACTAATGTTAAAAATAATGTGTCTATTGGTACAAAAAATATTAAATCTCCTGTAAAAGATGCAAATATTGGATATATATTTATACTTCGTTTTATTTTCTTTATATTTTGGTTCATTTTAAATTTTGATCTCCTTTATAACTTTTATAGTTATATCAGATTTTCTAAAATTCTACAATAGTTTGAATTCTATTTATATTTATTAAGTATATACGATTTAATTATTCCATATAAAAAGAAATGTAAATGATAGTGTAGCAAAACGATAGCGACAGCCACGTTCCCGATATGTAATATAGGAGTAACTTTATATAAATAAAACTATGTAATATGGATATATCAGCAAATACAAGAAAAGGTGTAAATGTAAAATACGAACCTAAATTATCATTATCAGCATAAATAAAAAATGTTCTTATAGGACTTTGAAATCCCATAAAAACATTCATATTGGTGCGAACAACGTAGATATCTACAACTTTTTCACACATTTAACGGTTGATACAAATATCAATAAAGTTATTAAATAAATTTTAAGAGATTTAACTATAAAATTCAAAAACTTGAATTTTATAGTTTTTTATGTTATTATTCATTTTAATGATAGTTTTTAATGCTGTCCGTTTTTTTCGGAGGCATTACCTCCGAAACCTAATTAAAAGGAGGTACTATATGTTAAGTACATTTATTTTTGTTATATTTATTTGCGTACTATTTTCTATATTATTTTATGTATTAGATCCAAAAAGATTAAAGCTGTATAAGCTAAAAAAAATAATCTGCCACGAATATGATACTAAAGTGAAATTTAGTTACAAAACAAAACTTATGGGAACAGACCTTTATATTTTTACAGATGATTCTAATGCTTATACAATAAGTGAATTTGAAAATATATGTGGAAAACGGCACATCAAATAAGTTAGCAGTAAAAGTTCTTAGCCCCTATGAGTTTTAAATGTTATTACAAAACTCATAGGGATTTTTAATTGAAAGTACACTTTTTGTTACTACTTAAGTAAAAAAATATACCAATTCTTGCTCAATAGAATCTTTCCTTTGAAATTTCTTCATATCATAGGACTTTGACCTTGTCACAGGTCCTAACCCCCTATATGTTATGACCAACGGCACATAACAATGGTGGGCTCTGCGAGGCAATTACTTTTTAAAAGCAAAAAAATACCATCCTTTTCAGAATGATATTTGCATCTCTCTGTTCTATAAAAAGTTCGAACAGATACGTC
>CAZSMG010000105.1:0-2858 GCA_964608075.1 uncultured Clostridium sp.
AGAATTCCCATATGCAATAAGAGTTGTATCTGAAGTATTATCTTCAAATGGATCAACATCACAAGCAAGTATATGTGGAAGTACATTATCACTTATGGCAGCAGGTGTACCAATTAAAAGACCAGTTGCTGGTATTTCAACTGGCTTAGTTACAAATCCTGATGATGAAAATGACTATGTAATGCTTACAGATATTCAAGGCTTAGAAGATTTCTTTGGAGATATGGACTTTAAAGTTGGTGGAACAGAAAAAGGTATAACAGCAATACAAGTAGATATAAAAGTTGATGGACTTTCTTATGAAGTAATTAAGGAAGCATTTGAAAAAACAAGAATTGCAAGAAAACATATATTAGAAGATGTAATGCTACCAGTAATAGATAAACCAAGAGCAGAACTTTCTAAATATGCTCCAAGAATAGTAAGTACAAAAATCAAAGTAGAAAAAATAAAAGATGTAATTGGAAAAGGTGGAGAAACAATAAATAAAATTATTGATGCAACAGGTGTAAAAATAGACATTGAAGAAGATGGACAAGTACTTATCTATTCTGCAGATGGCCAAAAAGCACAAGAAGCTTTAGAAATGGTCGAAGACATTGTAAGAGAAGTTGAAGTAGATGGAATATACTATGGAACAATTACTAAAATAATGGCATTTGGAGCATTTGTTGATTTAGGATTTGGAGAAAAGGAAGGATTACTTCATATATCTAAAATTTCTAAAGAAAGAATTAAAAGTGTAGAAGATGTTCTTCATGTTGGAGATAAAGTAACTGTAAAAGTTTATGAAATAGATGATCAAGGAAGAATTAATTTAACAATGAAAGATTTAGTAGATGATAAAGAAGAAAAAGAGAAAGGAATAGAAGAATAATGTTAGATTTAATTTTAATAATAATGTTAATAGTAAGTTTGTCAAAACCAGATGTATTATTAGCTAAAAAATTAAGAGAAAAAGCAAATGAAGATCAAAAGAAAATACTTGTAAAAAATTTAAGAAAAATATATGTTCTTATGATAGCAACATTTGAATCTATAGCACTTATTAGATATACTAAAATTGTTGGAATTGTTTTAGCAGTTATTTTTGTAATATTATTTATTATAATATCTATACCTGCTATTAAAGAAAATAGAAGTATCATAAAAGAAATAAATGGATAATTAAAATAAAATTCACAAAACTTTCACATTAGATTAATTGACAAATAGACACTATGTTAAATATAATTTAGCATAGTGTCATTTTAAAGCTATATATAAAATAAAAATGTAAAATATTTATAGCATAATATATGAAAAATATAAAATTGAAAGGAATGGATAAATGTTAAAAGTATTAAAAAATCTAAAAAAATCGTGGATATCAGTAATATTTATTGTATTACTTTTATGTATTCAGGCAATAGCAGACTTATCACTTCCTGATTACACATCAAAAATAGTAAACAATGGTATACAATCAGGAGGAATTGTAAATTCAGCACCAGAAGTTATTAGAAAAAGTCAAATGGATAATTTATTGTTATTTACAGATAAAGATAATGATATATTAGAAAACTATACATTAATTTCTAAAAATAGTCTATCTGAATCAGAGTATGATAAATATTTAAAAAAATATCCAGCAATTGAAAGTGAAGAATTATATATACAAAACAAGTTAAATAAAGATGGACAAAACGACTTAAATAATATTGTATCTAAACCATTAATGATTTTATATAGTATAACAAATAGACAAACAGCAGAAGAGATAAAGTTAAAAATGCTTGAAAATTTATCAAAGCAGCAAAAAATGGCAATAGAGCAAATGGAATTAATGGATATAATAAAACAGATGCCAGATGAAAGTAAAAATAAAATGCTTGAAACATATACTGAGCAAATTAGTAATATGCCTGATAGTATTCTGCAGCAAGCTGTTATATCAGCTATAAAAGAAGAATATAAAACAATTGGAATAGATATAGACTCACTTCAAATTAAATATATTTTATATTCAGGTATGCAAATGCTTGTAGTAGCATTAATTAGTATGTCATCTGCAATAGGAATAATATTACTTTCTTCTAGAGTTGCTGCAAAACTAGGAAGAAGTTTAAGAGAAAAAATATTTGAAAAAGTTTTGAAATTTTCTAATAAAGAATTTAGAGAGTTTTCAACAGCTTCTTTAATTACTCGTAGTACAAATGATATACAACAAATACAACAATTAATTGCCATGTTATTTAGAACACTTATATATGCTCCAATAATGGGTGTAGGAGGATTTTTTAAAGTATTAACACAAAGTGATAGTTCTATGTCATGGATAATTGCATTAGCAGTAGGGTCAATACTATTTTTAGTTTCAGTATTATTTGCTGTAGCTATGCCTAAATTTAAGTCATTACAAAAATTAATAGATAAATTAAATCAAGTTTCAAGAGAGATATTAACAGGTATTCAAGTAATAAGAGCCTTTAATAGAGAAGAAAATGAAGAAGAAAGATTTGATAAATCTAATAAAGATTTAACTAAAGCAAATATATTTGTAAATCGTGCTATGAGCATAATGATGCCAATGATGATGTTTATAATGAACTCTATTATGATATTAATAATATGGTTTGGTGGTAAAAATGTAGATTTAGGAGTTATGCAAGTTGGAGATATGATGGCATTTATACAATACACAATGCAAATTGTAATAAGTTTCTTATTTATATCTATGATATCTATAATGCTACCAAGAGCACAAGTATCTGCTAATAGAATTAATGAAGTATTAGAAACTAAAGAAAGTATTAAAAATCCAGATAATCCAAAGAAATTTAAGGAGAATAAAAAAGGATTAGTAGAATTTAAAAATG
>CAZSMG010000106.1:0-2702 GCA_964608075.1 uncultured Clostridium sp.
CCCAATCACAAGAACACCCAAGTTTTCTTTGTTGTGCTTGAATTATTCCACCATATTCATGTGTCCAATCCCATGCTTCTTCTAAGAATTTTTCTCTTCCTAGGTCTTGTTTTGTTTTTCCTTCTTTAGCTAATTTTTGTACTACTTTCATCTCTGTTGAAATTGCAGCATGGTCAGATCCCGGAAGCCATAACACATCATATCCTTGCATTCTTTTAAAACGTATTAAAACGTCTTGTATTGTTCCATCTAATGCATGCCCCATATGTAGTTTTCCTGTTACATTTGGTGGTGGCATCATTATACAATATGGCACTTTTGTTTTGTCCATACTTGGTTTAAAATATCCTTTTTCTTCCCAATCCTTATATAATTTGTCTTCAAAATCTTTTGGATTAAATTTATCATTTAGCCTTTTATCACTCATATTTTTATTCCTCCTTAATTAAAAAACTCTACTTTATATTCACATTCAAATTTTTCATTTGGTTGTAGTTTTAAAATATTTTCTTTATTTTTAAAAATACCATCTGAATCTACTTTATCAGCTGTATTAAACCATGGCTCTATACAGACAAATGGCGCTCCTCTTTTAGACCATATTGCTAAATATGGAAATCCTGTAAAATCAAATTCTAATATTTTCTTGTTTTCTAAAGAATTTATTAATGTAACTTTATTTGATTTAATATTTTTCATAATAATTGCATCTTCATTAAATATATCTTTATGTAATTTAATTTTATTATTAGTCATTATATTTTTAAATTCTTCATTTGAAATTAAACCATTTTGTAATTTTAAAAATTTTATATCGCTTTCTTTTTTATTAAACTCAATTTCAAAATTGCCTGTTTTATAATCACAAATAAATGCAGGATGTCCTCCAAGTCCAAATATCATTTGTTTATTATCTTTATTTATGACTTCATATCTTGTAGCGAGACTATTTTTATCTACAATATAGGTTATATATAATTCAAATTTAAAAGGGAACTTATTTAAAGTTTCTTCATTTGATTGTAAAACATATCTATGGACATTTTCAGTTTTTTCTATTTTTCTAAATTCCATGTCTCTTGCAAATCCATGTTGACTCATTTCGTATATACTTTCATTAATTTCAGTTTTCCCATTTATTATTTGACCAACTATTGGGAATAATATTGGCGCATGTCTTCCCCAAAATGGCTTTCCTTTTTCATCTAATACTAAATTTCCTTGATGCAACTTTTCTTTTCCATTAAATTTTATACTTGTAAGTTCTGCACCACTTTTTTGGCTATCAATTTCTATCATAATTCCCTCCTTAAAATATAAAAAATCTCACCCTCAAAAATAAGGGCGAGTGTATATTCGCGGTACCACCTTAATTATAAATTTTTTAAAATTTATATCTTAATTAGCTTTTAACACAGCTTACGTGGATATACTTAAATTAAAATTTCTCAGTATATCAACTTAAAAAAGCTACCTTCAATTTATCTTTATTTAAGAAGCTTTCAGCTATAACTTCTATTCTCTAAAAACAAGTATAAATTTACTCCTCTTTTTTATTGTTTTTATTTTTATAATATACATTATTACATATTTCTAAATAATAAGCAAGTATTTAAATGATTTTTAATCTACTTTTTTATAAAAATAAACTGCTAGAAAATATATTTATACTTTCTAGCAGTTGGTTACATTAGTTCTTTAAGCTTAAATAATAATAGTAAGGCTTTACCTTATTAACATTGATTTTATTCTTAATTAGTATAGTAATCAATGCTTTATCTACTTGAATTTCATCCATACAAGGAATAAGATAACCAACACTTTTATTAGTTACATATCCTCCTATATATGGATTCACCCATCCTTCTGCATACCAAGAATAATCTGTGCATAATGTCATCATCTCACTTTTTTCTAAAAGTTCTTCAATGACTTGGGCTAACCGTTCAATAGACATTTCCTTTCTTTTAAGCTGTTGCTCTAAAATTGGTCGAATAATCGCCATAGCTTTGTATCCTCCTTTTGCAATTACTTTGGTTTGTAACCATTATCATTATTTATTATAACATATTTTACTAAGTTTTACAATTAATCTCCTAAAGATATACCTATATCTCTTGCTGTTTTTACTAAATCATGATCCATTGTAACTTTTCTTATATTACTAACAATTGTATTTCCAGATACTGCACCAATTTCTTTATTTTCTCCAACCACATCTTCTAAAGATACTGAATCTAATTTTCCATTTTTTATTACAACTAATGTTCCAAATTTTTCTTCTAATGCAAGTTCCATGGCTTTTGCTCCATATTTAGTAGATAATACTCTATCAAATGCAGTAGGTGTTCCTCCTCTTTGCATATATCCTAAAGTTGTATTCCTTGCCTCTAAGCCTGTTAATTCTTCTAACTCTTTTGCTACAACTTGTCCAATTCCACCAAGTTTTGTATTGTCGACTCCTTTACCATTATCTCTTTTTCCCATAATAGTAATGTCTCCACCTATTGGTTTTGCACCTTCTGCTACTACAACAACACTAAAATTTTTACCTCTCTTTCTTCTATTTTCTATTTTACTTGCAACCTTTTGTATATCATAAGGAACTTCTGGTATTAATGCAACATCAGCTCCTCCTGCTATTGCTGATTCTAGTGCAATCCATCCTGCATATCTTCCCATTACTTCTAATACCATAATTC
>CAZSMG010000107.1:0-2462 GCA_964608075.1 uncultured Clostridium sp.
GATTTTAGAAATGGAACAACATTCGAAATGGAAGGAAATGTATATAGAGTAGTTGAATTTCAACACGTAAAACCAGGAAAAGGAGCAGCTTTTGTTAGAACAAAATTAAAAAATGTAATATCAGGAGCAGTTTTAGAAAAAACTTTTAATCCATCAGATAAATTTCCAGGAGCGGAAATAGAAAAACAAGTAATGCAATATTTATATAATGATGGTGACTTATATTATTTTATGGATAATACAACATATGAGCAAACACCATTAAATGAAGAACAATTAGGTGATTGTCTAAAATACTTAAAAGAAAACATAGAAGTTACAATACTTTCTTATAAAGGAAAAGTATTTGCAGTTGAACCACCAACATTTGTTGAGTTAGAAGTTACATATACAGAACCAGGATTTGCAGGAAATACAACTACAACATCTGGTAAACCTGCGACTCTAGAGACAGGATTAGAACTTCAAGTTCCAATGTTTGTAAATATTGGTGATGTATTAAGAATTGATACAAGAACTTGTGAATACATGGAAAGAGTTTAGAAAGGTGATAAAATGATATCAGACTTAAAAAAAGAAATGAATAAATTTATGAAAGATTTAGAAAAAAATATTCAAGACAAAAATGACTTAGAATATTTAAAAGAAAAGCTTCCAAATCTATTTAATATAATTTTTGATGAGATGGAAAAAGTAATAAATATAAAAGAAGAAAAAATCAATATGCTGATGCAAACACAGCAAGAATTAGAATTAAAAGTTGACAAAATAGAAAGAGTTATTAAAAATATAGAAAAAGATATATATGATGATGATGGATTTTATTTTGAAATTGTTTGTCCATATTGTGACAATGAGTTTGTTGTAGATGAAGAAAGTGAAACAATTAAATGTCCAAAATGTGATAATATAATAGAACTTGATTGGGCAGAAGATGATTATTGTTCTGATGAAGGGTGTTCACATTGTCATGGATGTGGTAATCATGATGATGAATATGAAGACGAAGATGATATGTAATAAAAAAGCTATTGTAATTTGAAGTGTAATTCAAATATATAATAGCTTTTTTAGTCATAGTAGTCTAAAGGATTTGCATATTTGTCATTAACCCTTATTCCAAAATGTAAATGTGGGCCTGTAGTTGCACCGATTAGTTGGATTTCCATTAGAGTCTTTATAGTTATTTCCAGGAACTCCATATACATTTTTAGGACCAACTTCGCCAATAATTTGTCCTTTTTTTACATGGTCTCCAACCTTTACAATATAATAAGGTGAGCAATGACAATAAGATATTTTCATATTACCAGTAGATATAGTAATTGTATATCCACCACCACCTAAAAACCCAACAAAAGTAACCTGTGCATCAGTTACAGCAACAAATTTACTTCCTTGTGGTGCACCGATATCTATACCTTTATGATATGTAGATGCACCAGATGTTGGAGCATTTCTTTTACCAAAATATGAATTAATTTTAGTATATCCGTGGAGCAGGCCAAATAAAGCCATCGGTTGGATTAAATTCTATTATTTTATTATAACTATCAATATAATTTAAGTTTGAATTTCCATATAAAACAGGAATAAAAAATACACAAATGAAGATTACTATTACAATAATTGAAATAAATATTTTTTGGATAAAAATCACCTCATATAAAATATTAAAATATAAATAAATCGAAAACTTTTTAGATTTAAAAATAAAGACAAAATAAAAGTAGTGAAATCCTTTGAAAATCACTACTTTATTAGATTGGCAGGGGTAGAAGGACTCGAACCCTCACAGGCGGTTTTGGAGACCGATGTGCTACCATTGACACTATACCCCTATAAATGTTTACAACAATAATATCTTAGCATACATTTTTTTATTTGGCAATAATTTTAAAAAAAATATTGACTTTTTTAAGGTATGATAATAAAATATATGCAATATATAAATTGCATAGAAGAAGAAAAAATACTATAAAATTTATTTTTAGAGAATTGGTGAAAGGTGGAATACCAATAATAAATTAGTATGGGGAGCTTTGGAGCAATAATAAAATTAAGGTGCTTAAATTTTTAAATTTAAGAATTAGGGTGGAAACGCGGAAATTTAACTTTCGTCCCTAGCTATTATGCTAGGCATGAAAGTTTTTTTAGGTTATAAACCTAGTAAAAGAAGGAGGAATTGTTATGTTAAAATCAATGGACACTTTAGTATCTTTATGTAAAAATAGGGGATATATATATCCAGGATCAGAAATTTATGGAGGATTAGCTAACACTTGGGATTATGGACCATTAGGTGTAGAACTAAAAAATAATATAAAGAAACTTTGGATGAAAAAATTTGTACAAGAAAGTAAATATAATGTAGGATTAGATGCTGCAATTTTAATGAATCCTACAACTTGGGTTGCATCAGGACACGTTGGAGGATTTTCAGATCCATTAATAGATTGCAG
>CAZSMG010000108.1:0-2348 GCA_964608075.1 uncultured Clostridium sp.
TTTTTAGACAAGCTGCACAGAGTAAAATTATATTAAATGCGCATAAAGTAAATAGTGGAATGCCATTTATAACAAAAGAAGAAAATGAAGAAGATACTAAAAATGATTTCTTTTTTATAAAAGAAAGTTCACAAGAAGCAATTTTATCACAGGTTATATCATTATGTACAGGAAGATTAAAAAAATATGGAGATTATGATTTCTTTTCAAATATACAAGTGTTAACTCCAACAAAAAAAGGACTTTTAGGAACTAAAGAATTAAATAAAGCATTACAAGAAGTTTTAAATCCACATATAGATGGACAAATAGAAAAAAGTAGTATGGGTAATACGTATAGGCTTGGAGACAGAGTTATGCAAATAAAAAATAACTATGATATGTATTGGGAAAAAGAAACAGAAGCAGGGACAGGTATTTTTAATGGTGAAATGGGAAGTATTACTAAAATAGATGAAAAGGAAAAGAGTATACAAATTAAATTTGATGATGAAAAGTTATGTTGGTATGAATTTTCAGAACTTGATCAAATAGAATTAAGTTATAGTATCACAATTCATAAAGCACAGCGGAAGTGAGTTTGATGTAGTTATAATTCCAATAGCGCAATCTTCTCCAATGTTACTTACAAGAAATCTTTTGTACACAGGAATAACAAGAGCTAAAAAATTATTAATTATAATAAGTAGTGATAAAATAATAGATTTTATGATTAAAAATATAGATAGTAAAAAACGAAATACAGGTTTAGAATATAGATTAAGAAATAACATAAAGTAAGATAAAAATGTAAATAATTTACTTTGTTACATTTGTATTACAACTATTGAAAAAACAAATAAGTTAAGCTATACTATAATAAAGAAGACAAAAGAAGAGGAAAGTAACATGAACAAATTAAAACGTATAAGCCTTGCAGGAGTACACACACACACACACACACACACAGATAATTTTAAAAAAGAAAAAAACAAAGATAACAAAAGCCTAATAAAATAGGTTTATTTGCTATCTTTTTATTATAAAAAATAAGTAAAGAAGGGGAAAAAATGAAAAGTTTATTAAAAAGAACCAAAGGAATAACACTAATAACACTAGCAATAACAATAATAGTAATACTAATACTAGCAGGAATAAGTGTAGCAACGCTATTTGGAGAAAATGGATTATTTAAAAGTGCATTAACAGCAAAAGAAAAAACAGAAATAGCAAGCTACCAAGAAATAATAAACTTAAGCACAACATATGCACACACAAACAATAAAGAAACAAACCCAGAAGAAATATTAAAAAAAATAAAAGAAGAACTACAAAAAGAAGAAAAATTCAAAGAAGCAAAAATAACAGGACCAGACAAAAACGAAGAAGAACAAAAACTAATAATAGTAACAAAAGAAGGATATGTATTCTACGTATATGAAGAAAATAATAAATACATAGGAAAAAAAGAAGAAATAGGAGAAACAGAACTAAACATAGAAATAAAAGAAGGACACATAAAATACACATACAAACCAAGCGAATGGACAAACCAAGATGTAGAAGTAGGAATAGAAATAACAAAAGAAGAATACAAACAATACCAAATAGAATACACATACACACCAAAAGAAAACAATAGTTGGAAAGAATACAAAAAAGGAGAAATAATAGAAAAAGAAAACGGAAGAACAATATACGCAAGACTAACAAATGGAATATCAGCAACAAAAATATACATAGCAGGAACAGTAACAAACATAGACAAACAAAAACCAGAAATAACAGAAGCAACAGCAACAACAAACAAAATAACAATAAAAGCAACAGAAGAAGCAAGTGGAATAACAGGATACGCAGTAACAGAAAACACAGAAAAACCAACAGAATTCACAAGCTGTGACAACACAAAAACCCTAAATATAGACATAGAAAACAAAAAACAAGGAACAACATACTATATATGGGTAAAAGACGAAGCAGGAAACATAAGCAACTACAAAGAAACAACAACAGAAAAAGTAGAAGGATTAACAACAGCAAACACAACATTCACATACAAAGTAAACGGAGCAGAAATAGACGAAAACACATGGACAAACCAAAACGTAACAGTAGAAGTAAGCACAACAATACAAGGATACACAATACAAACAAGCAAAGACGGAACAAACTGGAGAAGCATAACAAGTCAAGAATTTACAAGCAATGGAACAATATATGCAAGAGTAATAGACGAAACAAACCAAACAGCAGCAACATATGCATCAGCAAATGTAACAAATATAGATAAATCAAAGCCAATAATAAATAAGGAGTTAGCAACTAGCAATGTAACAGAGAACGGATTTACAATAAGTGTAGATGTA
>CAZSMG010000109.1:0-2216 GCA_964608075.1 uncultured Clostridium sp.
TGTCCTGCATTTGGTATTAAAATTTGTTCTGTTGCAATTTTATCTGTAAATTCTTTTTCTACTTCATATTTTACATATGGATCATTATCTGAATAGAAACAAATATCTTATATTAATTCAAGGTTTTTTCTATTATTTCAACTTCACAATTTGTAGCATCTAATTTTATTTTTGCACCAATTGGAATAACTACATTTTCACAGTTATGTCCAAAATCATTACATTTTAGTATTGGAAATGTATATTCTTTTAAGTTGTTCATTATAACATCTTCAAACTTTGCTGTTTCTGTATCTTTTTCATAATATCCTATCCATAAACCTTTTATTTTTTCAAATACTTTGTGTTGTTTTAGTATATTTATTTTGCTATCTATTTCATCTAATGGTGATTCATCTGCATAATCTTCTAAAAATAGTATCTTATTGTTAAACTCTGGGCAGTATTCTGTTTCCAATAATTTAACAATAGTTGATAAGTTACCACCAACTAAAATACCTTCTATTATTCCATCTCTCAAACATCTCCATTTTGTAAAATGTTCTACTTTGCCATTTTTCCCATCTACTAGCCTTAACTTAAAATCATTAACTTCTTTTTCTGATACTTCTCTGCCTAATCCCCAAACAACATCATTTTGGTGATATGTTATAATACCTGTTTTTGCATAAATAGCATTTAATATAGCTGTCGAATCACTAATTCCTATTATTATTTTAGGATTGTTTTTTATTAATTCATAATCTATATATGGAAGAATTGCATTAGCATTTTGTCCACCCTGTGAACATATTATTGCTTTTACTTCTGTATTGGCAAACATTTCATTTATATCTTTTACTTTTTCACTTACTGTAGCTGAATAACCTAGTGTATTTGCATATACATTCTTACTTAATTTAACTTTAAACCCCATATTTTCAAACACTTGTATGCCTTTGTTAAATTGTTCTTTTAAATCTTCTGTTATTGGTGCTGATGGAGATATAATCCCTATTGTATCACCTATATTTAATTTATTTGCTAACATATACATTCCTCTTTCTATTCTTCTATTTAGTTTTCTAATAGTTGCTTTTGCATCTTTTTAGAAAAACTTTTTATTACTTCATCATAAGAATGGTCTATCATTTCAAAAATCATCTCATCACTAACTGTTTTATTTATATAAACTGTATTTCTGTAAATTGCTTGAACTGGTGGACAATGATAACTTCTAACTACTATCCCTTCATACTGTTTTCTATATAATTCCGCTAATAAAGGATCACATTTTAATGTTATTTTATAATCATTCTCTAGTGGATACAGTTCTGCAAATATTTTATTATTTACTTTAAAACATATTGGAATATCTCCAAATGGATAATCAATATATGCTTTATTCTTTTTTTGACAATATTCTATTATTTCATTTACTAACATCGTTTATCCTTCTATATCTTTTTTCCAATCTTTATTAAACATAGCAATTCCGTCTATATTAAATCCAAACTTTTTATAATATTCCTCTTTGTCCAATTCTGTTGTTAAAATTCTTCTTCCAAATCCTTCAAATTTTTTCATAAAGTCATTCATCATTATTTTTCCTAATCCCATTTTTTGATACTCTGGATTTACAAGTAAATATGTAATAAAGACATTTATATAACCATCAGTAATTGCAGATATTAATCCCACTAAATTTTCATCATCCCATACTGTCATTACATATTCACTATTTTTTATAGCTTTATATAATCTATTTGGATATTCTGCTGTTTTCCATCCAACAGACTTAAATAATTTTACCAATTGATTTTTATCTATATCACTTTCTTGCTTATATAAAAATTCATTTTTTGTATTTTCCATTTGATAATGTGTTTCTGTTTCTCCATATACTTTAAAACCTAATCTTTCATATAAACTTTTAGCTGGATTATCTTTAAAGACTTGTAAAATTGTTCTAATTCCTTTTGACTGATTTTCTTTTAATTGTTCTTCTAATATTTTTCTTCCAATACCTTTATTTTGATATTCCTTTAATATACTTATTTCATTGATAAATAAATCTCCATTTTCTGTTGTATGTATTACATATATTCCTGCTGATTTATTATCTATTAAAATAATTCGCTTATGAGCTAAATGCTCTTCTAAATCTTGTTTTAGTCTTTGTTTTTGATCTTCATCATTCCAACCCCAAATTTTATCAACATACCATTTAAAGTTTT
>CAZSMG010000110.1:0-2100 GCA_964608075.1 uncultured Clostridium sp.
AGTATTCCACTGGACTATTTTAATCATGTGGCCTTTCAACCACTTGATATTTCCGCTTGTATTCCAGGATGACGGCAAGAACCGTAAGTGCTTGGCTTTATCATCAGGAAGGATAACGACAATGGTTTTAGTTTTTGCATCGTAACTGTCTGGTACGGTTTCTGCCTCCGGATAGGTCTTTTTATACACTCTGTACGGGATTCTCTTTTCCATTATTTTCCCTCTCTGCCTTCGTAACCTCCGGGGCGGGCTGTCATTTTTTATAAACCCATGAGCGCCCGCCCTGTATGGGGCGGCTGGACTTGCACCAGCGGCGGCAGGTTTGCCGTCGGCCTTGCGGGTCAGGGAAAGCACATATAACCGCGCTTTGCACAAATAATGGAGAGACGTGTGAAGTCGATGTAATCTTGTACTGCGGTTGGGTTCCTCGTATACTCCATTTCCCAGCGCAGCCTGCGCAAAATGTGGCGTTCGTGCGCAAGGAATTCTTTCGCGTCTTCTTCGTTCAGATTTTGTAGTGTCATATCATGCGCCTCCATTCTATTTTTTGACTTCCCACGACGCCCGGAGGCGTTTCGGCTGGTAGTCAGTCAGCCATCGTCAGGCGGGGCTATCCGTGGAATCTGCTTTTGCTTGCAACTTCTGCTTCTACCATCGCCTCCACTGTCGCAAGATTCTCATAAGCGTCAGAAAGCGATTTAAGCAGTTGCGGAAGAACGGTCATGTAATATTGGGCGTTCCCCTGCGCCGATATGTCGTTTTGGATATGCCGCACGATCATATCAAGCTTATTTTGAGCATCTACCCTGCGCTTGTCATTAACAAACAAAGAATTTTGTTCTTCTGTCATTTTCTTTCCCTCCCAGCCTGTGGCCTATCATTTTGGTTTTTTCTGTTGTTCTCTTGCTTTCTGATATTATTATACCACTTATTAAGTAGACATGCAATAGTCAACATTCACAAAATTGCATAAAGATTTTTGTTGAAAATCTACTTGTTAAGTATCCGGAAATCATGTATACTTAATAATATAGGAGGTGCTTGCATGGTTAAAGCGCGAAAATACACGGAAGCGCAAAAAAAGAGCGCCCAAAAATGGGACGCCGCCAACCTAGATCGGATGTCTATTGCATTGCCAAAGGGCAGCCGGGACAGCATCAAGGCCCACGCCGCCGCCCGTGGAGAGAGCGTGAACGGGTTTATCGGGCGGGCGATACGGGAGACTATGGAGCGGGATAACGCCGCGCCTGAGACTTCTCAGGGCAAAAAGGAAGCCGGGGACTAACCCCGGCTCTTTTCTTCGCGGAAAGCGATTGCATCTGCGATTTTCCTGAATGCGCGTTTGCGCACGTCCTGAACGGCTCTAACCGATACGTGATTATCGAGGGCAATCTGTACTACGCTATGCCCGTTTACCTCGCGCTCGATTATATACCGTTCCTCATCCGGCAATAGCCGAAAGCCACTTATGTAGTACATGGCGCGTTCTCGGCTCATGCTGGATATCAGTGCGCGGATTGCCTTGTGCTGATCGTTCGTAGCGGTCAGCCTTTCTTGCGTCGGCGGGCTGGGCGTTTAGGCGCGGCTGGTTTACGAGGTCTGCGTGCGCCTGTTTTTATTCGCTGCCTTTGGCTTGCCAACCTTATTTATTACCTGTGGCACCTTCGCTGTATTCCTGTGTCTGCGTCTTTCCATCAAGGTCTTGCTGTTGCCCCATTTCGACCGGCGTTAAATACGCAAATGCGATAAACAGAGCCAAAACAGCGAGTGTAAGCGCCTCGACAACGCCTAAAACGATTTGTCGTTTCCACGATACACGTCTTTCCTTGTCGATTTGCTCATGCAATCGGACAATCTCATCCTCTAACGGCTTTGTCAGCCGGACAGATCCATCTACCATATCTGCAAATGCCTTGATTTTTTCATCATCGCTCATAATGCCACTTCCTTTCTCTTAGATTTTATCGCATTTCGGAGAAAATCGCAAGCCCTGATTACTTATACAAGCCCATCCGCTTATTATAAACCATCATGCGCACCATATTCTCAGACAGGTGCAGGCCCTTGTCTGTACCGGCGATTGCCTTGCGGTCGATCAAC
>CAZSMG010000111.1:0-2088 GCA_964608075.1 uncultured Clostridium sp.
CAAGTCACAAGTTAAAATCATATTTTTAGGGTGTCCTAATCAAAAATTATTGACATGACCTATAAACTAAAAAGAAAAAAAGATAGAAATATTCTATCTTAAATTAAATTTTGTTTAATATCTTATATTATAGTCCAAAACCTATCACCTTTTAAAACATCTTCTTTAATATCGCTGATATTATAGCTTGAAGTATTTTCTATAAAATCTTGGGTATCTTTCAAATCTAAAATTTTAGTTTTTCCTTCAGTATAAAATACCTTGTCTTTAACTGCATTAGGTAATTTCACATTATACTTTTCAATTAAACTTTTATTTAGTATATCATAATCATTATATATATCAGTTGAATAATATTCTAAAAATTTATTATAAAATAAATAATCAGTAATTAGATGTAAAAAATATCCTTTATTATAGCTACTACTTATATCATTTTCCTCCAAAAATTTATCTAGATGCACTTTACTACTTTTTTCTCCATAATGTGTAAGTGATTTATTCTCCACACTATCTGGAAAAATTATTCCATTTATAAAATCTTTATAATTATCTATTTCATTTTCATGTTTTCTTATATATTCTTCAGCAACTGCTAAATGTATTACATATTCTGCCATGTTAATCCTTTCCTATCTATAACTATTATCTTCTAAATCTTCCAACTTTTTCAAGTCTACATTATCTTCTTTTAATTTCTTTTGATAATATGAACTAGATACTACTTTCATCTTTTCATTATCACGTTCTGTAAAAACAAGATTTATTCCATCCCATTCTTCCGCATATCTTGATTCCTTTTCTCTTAAATCACTTCCTAAAAATACAGCTACTTCGCTTTTATCAACACCATAATATTCTGAAATCTCTTCTATTAAATCTTTTCTTGTTGTTTCTAAATTCATATAAAATACATGGTCTATTGATTTTAATTATCTTACATTGTTTGCTCTTTCGGATGTTTTTTGTAATGGAGTTTTATTTTTGTTTATTTTAATTCTTTCATCAGATTTAACAACAGCTGCTAATTTTTCGCATTGTGCCTTAGCAAGTTTAATATTTTCAATATATCCACTATGTAAAACATCAAAACTTCCTATTACAAATCCAATTTTATATTTTTGTTTTTGTTTTTCTTCAGTTACCATCTTTTCTAGATATTGTTTATAAGCTTCTTCTATTTCCATTTTTGCTTTATTAGGATCTTTTGTGTCTACTGGAAAAATAAAATTAATTCCATCTAATTGTTCAGCAATTTCCATCCTCTGCTGTGTTGTTTTATAACATGCTGTATTTAACTCCCTTTGAACAAAATCATCTGTATACACTCCCAAAGCATATATATCATACTTTTCCGCAGCTTCTCTTATATTTTTTCTTATTTTTGGAGTTAATACCTCAAATATCCCTAATGAAAATCCAAATTTAGGTTGATCCATAACTATTTCTCCTTTTATTTTTCATATTTTATACTATTAATTATACTACATTTTATAAAAATAGGCAAATTACTTTGAATTTACCTATCTTTTATATTTTTATTTACTCATAAAAATAATCAATAATTCCATTGTATATTCCCCATGCCAATCTATCTTGATATTCATCTTCTAATAACTTTTTTTCTTCCTCAGGATTAGATAAAAAACCACATTCAACTATAGTCGTAGGTATTTCTACGTGTTTTACAATATATACATTATCTATAGTTTTAGCGACTCTATGGTTTTCTTTTTGAATTGCTTCATTTAAATTTTTCTGAATTAATACTGCTAATTTTTGTCCTTTCTCATTTCCCTCTTTATAAAATGTTTGCCAACCATCATATTGACTTTGTGGTATTTTATTTAAGTGGATTGATACAAATATATCTGCCTCATTTTCATTTCCAATTTTTACTCTATTATGAATATCAGATATTTTCTTTTGTTTTAATGTCTTGCTATCAATATCATATATTGCGTTCTCGTCTGAACGAGTCAAAATAACTGTGCATCCACTTTGTTCTAATAAATTTTGCACTTTTAATGTTATCTTTAAATTAGTTTCAGCTTCAGTAGTGCCATTACTACTTTGAGCACCTTCGTC
>CAZSMG010000112.1:0-1918 GCA_964608075.1 uncultured Clostridium sp.
CATAGCGGGCGGTTATTGTTTCACTTCGTTTCACAATGCTAAAGCGTAATATAAAGACCCGTTTAACGGGTCATAAGAAACGCATGTGTCGAATCAGCTATGAGCCTTGAGGCTCTGCTTGTAACAAAGCCTTTTAGGCGTTATGAGTAAAATACCCCCAGCTAAGCTGGGGGATTTTTATTTTACTATGGTGGTTATTATTTCCATTGAAATTAGTTATTCCAGTATGTTACTATTATTATAGATTTGTTATTTAAGAGGTGTTTTATAATGAAAAATATAATAAATAGTTTTAAAAACCTAGACAAACTTACACATAAAATTATGAAATATGGACTAAAAGTGTGTTTTGGAATTTGCATTATTTCTATTTTAATTTTACTTACATATGAAACGATATCTTTTTCTCCAGATTTATATTACATAGGTTTATTATTATTTAAATTAAGTTCAATATTTGGAATAGAATTTATTGTTTGTGGAATTGTTGTAGATTCTATAAAAAAGCAATTAATATAAGATAAATAAAACTCACAAGATTTGTGAGTTTTAAATTATTTTACTATTATTATATAATTCATCTGGGCAAATATCAGCTCCATTTTCCCATTCAATAGATAATCCAGCCACTTTAACTCTTTTAAACATTTTTATATCTTTTAATTGTGCAAATTGTTTAAATTTTAAATATGGCTTGACATCAAACTTTCTCTTTTCATTATTACTAAATGTTATTTCAAGTTCATAATTACTTAAAGCTTTTACATCTATAGCCTTTGGATTCATAAAATCACTCCAATCCTTTAATCTTTATTAATTCTCCATCTTTAATAAGCATCCCATACTGCTTCAAGTTTATATACATTATATTTAATAATATCTTATTTACACAAGACAAAACCACCCAAAATATTAGGTGGTTTTGCCAGTTTTCAACCTCTGTCTCTCTTTCCAAATTCGTATCCTATAAGTGTTCCAAAGAAAGCTCCGATTCCACCCAGTATGGAAACGTTTAACCAATCTGAGTTTCCCGCTAATATGCCGATACTAGAACTAATGACTACCCAAATGATGAAATAAAGGAAAGAATACGCAATCTGTTTTACCATAATGAATCCTCCTTGCCAAATGGCGATGTAATAATAATATTTACGAACTAAATTAATTATACTATAATTTAATATAAAATGCAAGTCTAATTCCTTGATTAATTTTAGAATAAATAATATAGAAAAAAATAAATATGAAATAAAGCTATAGATGTGTGATTATTTTAAACTATTTTACATTATTTGTAAATTTTAAAAAAGACTACCTATAAATTTAAAATAGATAATCTTTTTTTTGCAACATACTTATTCTTGATAGAACATAATACTCTGAACGCCTGATAATTGCTTTATTTGTTCATTGTGTTTATTTATATGTTCAATCACATATTCCCAATGCTTTTTTGTTATAGTACTTCCTAAACATCTACACATATAGAATATCCCATTTTTATGATATTCAGAATAGATATATCTAAATGCAAATAGGCACTGGATATTGTTTTCATCAGAATATACTACAGCATAAACTGGTGATTTTATGGGATACTTATTTTTCGCAAAATTTGCTGCTTTCGGTCTTATCCGAAGTTTTATTGGAATATTTGGAAAAGTATCTCCCTTAATCTTAAACATGCCATTTTCATCCTCGACAATAGCACCTTCTGGTAACAAATAAATATTGTATCTTCCTTTCATAAGTACTCCTTTCTGCGAATTATCGCAAAAGCATAACTACGAGTTGCATAGCAGTAATTATAACATAATCACTATTTTTAGTCAATATACAGACATATAGATGGAGTTTTTGTCTTGTAGGTTAGTCAATCATTTGTCACAAATTATTTAAAATAAATACTTTGAGCACC
>CAZSMG010000113.1:0-1646 GCA_964608075.1 uncultured Clostridium sp.
CTTTAATTTTATTTTTAAAGTCTACTTTTTTATGGGGTAGATTTTAGTTTTGTACAAAAAAGTGTTAAAATTATAGTAAGATACTATGTTTGGAGTGTTTTGGAGGTATCTATTATGGTTAACTCACATTTAACTTTAGACGAAAGAAATTTTATAGAACAGGAACTAATGAAAAATACTAGTTTTAAAGATATTGCTGCTTCTTTAAATAAAGACCCTTCTACTATTTCTAGAGAAGTAAGAAAACATAGGATAAGAAAAGAAGGTCAATCTGTTCATGTTAATTTTAATCATTGTGCTAAAAGATTTAATTGTCACAGACATAATCTTTGTAATCCACGTTGTTCCAAGCAGTGTAGACATTGTAAATATTGTAACTCTGTCTGTTCTGACTTTGTCGAAGGTACTTGCTTTAGATTAACTCATGCTCCTTATGTTTGTAATGGTTGTAATCAGAAGTTTTCTTGTAAACTTACTAAATATTACTATCGTGCTTTACCTTCTTTTTATAAATATAAAACTATTCTTTCTGAATCTAGACAAGGTGCTAATCTTACTGAACTTGAATTATCTAATTTAGATAAGGTTATTTCTCCTTTGATTAAACAAGGGCAATCTATTTCTCACATTTATAAAACTAATGATATTTCTTGTTCTAGGGCTACTTTGTACAAATATGTTTCTAATAATTACTTTTCTGCTAGAAATATTGATTTACCTCGTAAAGTCAAAATGAAAAAACGTAAACAAAAGAGAATTGAACCTAAAGATACTTACGCTAGAACTAACCGTACTTATGAGGATTTTCAAAAATACATTGAACTTCATCCTGAACTTCCTATTGTTGAAATGGATACAGTTGAAGGTATAAAAGGTAGTAGAGTTTTACTTACTCTATTATTTAGAAGTTCAAGATTAATGCTAGCTTTCATAATGTTTGAAAAGACTCAAAAAGAAGTTTTAAGAATATTTAATATGCTTGAATATGAATTAGGTAATGAACTATTTGAAAAAACTTTCCCTATTATTTTAACTGATAATGGAAGTGAATTTGGAGATCCATTATCCTTAGAATTTAACAATGAAGGGATTGGAAGAACTAGAATATTCTATTGTAATCCTAGAGCTTCATATCAAAAAGGAATGATTGAGAAAAATCATGAATTTATTAGATATGTTTTACCTAAAGGAACTTCATTTGAAGGACTTCTTCAAACTGATATTGATTTAATGATAAATCATATCAATAGTTTAAGTAGGGAAAGCCTAAAATGGTTTGCTCCAATAGATATGGCTAAATTTACTATAGATAAAGATGTAATTAAAAAGTTGAATCTCAAAAAAATTCAACCCAACGAGATTCAACTTACACCTAAACTACTAAAGAAAAATTAATTTAAACAAATAAAATAAACTCCAAACATAGTATTTTTAATTGAATTTACTTCTAGACACAAGTTGCATTTAGTCAAAGACAAAAATTTAGCTTGTGTTATTTGCTATGCAAATTTTTCTTTAATCTAATAAAATTATACTATATTTTTATAAAAATATCTACAAAAAATAAGAGAAATTTGCTTTTAAGTAGCATTTTCTCTTATACAATCAAATTTTTTATTCACTTGCATTTACTTTTTTAAGTAACC
>CAZSMG010000114.1:0-1602 GCA_964608075.1 uncultured Clostridium sp.
AAAAGACATTAAATCACACAAAATTGAAGTAATAGTTGCTATTAAAGTAGATAGACTTACTCGAAATAACTATGATGGCTTTTGGATTTTAAATTATTGTGAAGAACATGATGTTAAAATAGAACTAATATTAGAGCCTTATGATGTATCTACTGCAAATGGCGAGATGATATTTGGAATGAACTTAGTATTTGGTCAAAGAGAACGAAAAGAAATTGGAGCAAGAACCAAAAGAGCAATGGAAGAAATGGCTCTTGAGCATATACACCCTAGTAAAGCACCTTATGGCTACATTAGAAATAACGAAACGGGTCATTTAGGAGTAGAACCTATTGAAGCACAAGTAGTTAAAAAAATCTTTGAACTATGTAAGCAAGGAAAATCTACTAGAAGTATTGCAACAACTATGAGAGATAACAATTCTTATCTAAAACAAGGTAAATGGACAAATGATAGAGTTTACAAAATACTAACTAATTCTATTTATATTGGCATATTTGAATATGGTAAATATTGCAGAAAGCCACAAGATATATTAAGAGTTAAAAACTATTGTGAACCAATTATAGATATGGAAACATGGAATGCCACTAGAAAAGTTTTAGAGAGAAATAAACACTCAAATTATGGAGAGCATATTCATTTATTTACTGGCATTGTAAGATGTCCTACTTGTGGAAAAATACTATCTTCTACAAACTCTTTCAAATATAGTGGAACACCGAAAGAAAAAGTATATTATCATTTAACTTGCAAAAATCCTAATTGTAAATCAAAAGGAATTCATTATAGTTCAGATAAAATTGAGGAAAAATTGTCGAGAGTTTTAAATGAATTAACAAGATATATGTATGATATGGATAATGAAATTATAGTATGTAATTCTACCAAAACAAAGGATATTAAAGATATAGAAAAAGCTATTGAGAAATTAAAAATGCAAGAAAAAAAGTTAGTCGATTTATATTTGAGTTCTACATTAAATGTTGAAACAATTAACAATAAAAATGATGTGATAAAAAAAGAAATTGAAAACTTAAATAAGAAGAAACAACAAATTAATCCCAATAATGACTTTAAAGAATACACAATAGAACTATTGAAAAAGCTAGATTGTGATATTGAAAATAATGAAGTTATCTTCAAAAATAAGTTAGGCTTTGCATTTATTTTTGATAGTTTAAATAGGAAATCAAAGAAAGAATTAATTAAAAGACTAATAGATACAATCGAAATTAAAAGAGATAAAAACTACAATATTGAGATAACAAATATTAAATTTACAGAAGAATTTATCTCAAAAAGTAGTACAGATTATATTGAATATTTATATGAAATACTACGAAATAACAATATAGGTTTTATTTATAAAGAAGCAATTACTAGAGAAGAATTAGAAAAATTGCAGGAAGATTATTTTGTATTTTCTAATAATAAAATTGCAAATAATGAGTATGATAATGCTACTTTAATAATATATAATGAATTGCTAAAACAGAATTTTTATGAAAATGGAATTATAAATTGTCCATATATTGAGGACGAAAATGTAGTAGATTATTTAACATTAATACCAAGAGTTCCATCAGAAATTGCATAAAG
>CAZSMG010000115.1:0-1541 GCA_964608075.1 uncultured Clostridium sp.
CAGATACGAATCTTAAGTCCTCCACCGCCGCGTCCCGTTCCGCCAACAGGGTTTCAATGGCGGAGCACAAACTATCAATCAATATTCCGGCCTGATAAAATGCGTGGTCGTTCCTCCATTCATTTGCCGCCTTCCGTGACAGTGCAATCAGCTCTTTGTAATCCATCATGTATCCTCCTTCGGCTTCTCGCACCGCTCAAACTCGATCACCCACACCCACGGTGACGCGTCCCAACCGTAGAGGGCGCGGTCGGCTGGCTTGATGGTGCTGTCCCATATCGCAGAAAACTCTTTTATATAGCTGCGATGTAAAACCAAATCTCCGCGCTTTGTATATTGCGGTCTTTTAACCACACCCTCGTCTACCGCCTCCCATTCTTTTATGTCTCCCAGGTGTTCCACTTTAACATCCGTCACCCGCAGGAAAATCCGCGCGGCCTCACGGGGCATGTGGATGGAGGGTTTCCACTTCCCAGGATTTTTCATGCCCGGCTTCTGGTCGGCCCTGTATATCCATTCGCCCAGCAATCTGTTCCAAGTTTCCCGCACATACAGGATGTCGCCGGAGCGGTAGGGTGCAAGGTTCGTCATCCCATCCAATCCGCACGGGATAGCGCGGTAGATGTAGCAGCCCTCTTCTCCGGGTACGGGCCGCTCTTCCGGCTGCGGATTCACTATTCGCCGCGTCACTGTCTTGTTCCCGGCCAGAATAGCGCGAACCATGTCGGTATTGAACAGAATCGGCTTCATTTCCATTTCTTCCTCCATTTTTTGTACAGCTTATCGGCTGCCGGGCAAATCCATGCCGCAGTAATAAAGCCGCCCATAAATCCAATCCACATCCAATCGGCGGTTGTCATGTCGTTCCATCCTCCGGTTTGTGGCGGTAGGCCAGCCACATCTTTCCGTATGACTTACCGTTATATCCCTGCAAAATGTTTGAGTTTGGTGTAAACAGGTAAATATCTTTCTCCAGGTGATAACCGCTTATCAGCATCCACCGTGCAGTGATTTTACATTTTCCTTTTACTGGAGCAATCCACACCGGCTCCCCATCCATCTCCCGCAGCTGCTCCAGAGTCAGCGGGTCGTTTGGCATCATGGTTTCTATTTCCACCTCCGGGGCAAGATCAAAAGCATCAATAATCTGGTTTGCCCGATCATTCGTCCCATCATCCTGCAACAAATTGTATACAATGCCAATAAAATCTTCTCGGTATGCATCGTTATCGTACAGCCTCATTGTCTGCCTCCTCACCAAAGCTTTGCAGCCAATCCAACCAGCATTTTTGGCATCTTTCTCCCCCACCGTAACATGGCTTATCATCTGGTGGGCAATCAAAACTTTTGTCCATAATGCGGGCCATTTCTTCGTCGCTGGCTGATCGCAGCCTATCTGCCATACTTTTTTTGACTGGATTTACCATGTCACTTTGGATCATTGTCTGCCTCCTCCCTCTTTTTCAGCGCCGCCTCGGCTTCTTCGCGGGTCGTAAATACGGTTTTTCCAATGTTGCTTAAACTTTCCCAATCTTCGCCAC
>CAZSMG010000116.1:0-1513 GCA_964608075.1 uncultured Clostridium sp.
CCGCATAGCGGGCGGTTATTGTTTCACTTCGTTTCACAATGCTAAAGCGTAATATGATAATTATGGAGTACTACTTATTGTAGCACTCCATAATTTTAATGTGTAAATATATAATATAATATTCCTATTATTTCAAGTATTGTAATTAGCGGAAGTCCAATAGTAAAATTTAATTTTTGAGTCTTATGCCTAAATGTATACATTCCTGCTATTGTTCCAAATCCGCCTCCTAATGCTGTAACTACAAATATAGTTTTCTCTTGAATGCGCCATTGTCCATATTTTGCCTTTTTCTTGTCATACCACATTATAAAAAAGCCAAATAAATTTATAGATAGCACATATATTAATATATTTTTAATAGTAAATATTTCTTCTAAACTCATTTAATCCTCCATCAACCAAATAGACTCATTTGATTACTTTGACTCATTCCTTCTAAACATCCAAAGTTTTTTAATAATTCTGCACCAGCAGTTCCAATTTTGGCTCTTATTTTTAAATCATCTATAGACATAAATATTCCATCTTTTCTAGCCTCTTCAATTCCTTGAGCTGCAACTGAACCAAATCCTGGTATACTATTTAGTGGTGGTCTTAGCTTTTCATCTTCTATTTTGAATTTTGTTGCATCTGATTTATACAAATCTACTGGTAAAAATTCAAATCCTCTTTCATACATTTCTAAAACTATCTCTAAATCCTCATACATATCAAGTTCTGCTTTAGTCGCTTCTTTCTTTTGGTTCTTTGTTTCAATTTCTTTCATTTTATTTTTAACTCTTTCTTTACCATAAATCATGTACTGAGCATCAAAAGCTTTAGCTCTAATTGAATAATATGCAGCATAATATGCAAGTGGAATATGTACTTTAAACCATGCAATTCTAAAAGCATTTGTTACATATGCTGCTGCATGGGCTTTTGGAAACATGTATTTAATTTTTTCACATGATTTTATATACCAATCAGGTATATCATATTCTTTCATAATAGTTTTAAATGACTCCCATTTTTCAGGATCTTTTAATGCTTTTCCTTTACGTACAATTTCCATTATTTTGAACGCTTTATCTGGTGGAAGTCCCCTTTGCATTAGATATACCATTATATCATCTCTACAGCATATTGCTTCTTTTAGAGTTACAGTTCCTTGTTCAATTAGAGTTTTAGCATTTCCAAGCCATACATCAGTACCATGTGATAGTCCTGATAATCTAATTAACTCATCAAAAGTTGTAGGTTTTGTATCCAAAAGCATTCCTCTTGCAAACTTTGTACCATATTCTGGTATACCAAAAGTTCCAACTTGTGAATGTATTTGATCTGGTGTTACTCCAAGTGCTGTAGTTGAATTAAATATTGACATAGTCTTAGGGTCATCTAGCGGAATATCTTGAGGTGCGATTCCTGTTATATCTTGTAACATACGAATTACTGTCGGATCATCATGCCCTAATATATCTAATTTTAAAAGATTTCCGTCTATAGAGTGATAATCAAAATGTGTTGT
>CAZSMG010000117.1:0-1470 GCA_964608075.1 uncultured Clostridium sp.
TTTCCTGTTTCATCAATTACTGCTATTTTACATCCTGTTCTATATGCTGGGTCAAATCCCATAACAATTTTTCCTTTTATTGGAGCACCAAGTAGTAATTGTTTAGCATTTTGTCGAAATACTTTAATTGCTTTTTCTTCTGCTTTCTCTGTCAAGTCTGTACGAATTTCTCTATCTATTGAAGGTTCTATTAATCTATCAAATGCATCTTTTATAGTTATTTTTAGCATTTCTGTAAATTGATTTTCGCTCTTTAAAATATTCTTTTCCATTAATTGTAATATTTTATCTTCAGGTTTATCTAATTTTACTTTTAAAAATTCTTCTTTTTCCCCTCTATTTATAGCTAAAATTCTATGACTTGGAATTTTATTTATTGCTTCACTATAATCATAATACATTTCATAATTTGATTTTTCTTCTTCGTTGGAAGCTTTTGTTACAACTTGTCCTTCTCTATAACAAATCTTCTTAATTTGTTTTCTATATTCTGCATCATCAGATATATTTTCAGCAATTATATCTAAAGCTCCTTGAATTGCTTCTTCTATAGTATTTACTTCTTTTTCTTCACTTAAAAAATCTTTTGCAATTTCATTTATATCTTTTATTTCTTCTTGTGTATATATAATATTAGCAAGTGGTTCTAATCCTTTAGATTTAGCAACTGTTGCTCTTGTCTTTTTCTTCTGCTTATATGGTCTATATATATCTTCTACTTCTGCTAGCGTTTTAGCTATAGCAACTGCTTGCATAATTTCATCTGTTAACTTTCCTTGTTCATCAATTGAATTTATTACTTCTTCTTTCCTTTTTTCCAAGTTTCTTAAATAATTCAGTCTTTCTCCTAAATCTCTTAGTGTTTCATCACTTAAGCCTCCTGTTGCTTCCTTTCTATAACGTGCAATAAAAGGAATTGTATTTCCTTCATCTATTAATTTTACTGTGTTTTCTACTTGAAAATATTTTACTCCTAATTCTTCTGCAATTATTTTTATAATCTTATCCATTATTGTTCCTTCCTTATCTTTATTTACTTTATTATTAATATATCAAATAAGATTTAAAGTCAAGCAAAATTTATTATTAAATTTATATTAGTTTATATAATAAATGAGAGCTACAATTGTAGCCCTCTAAAACTAATAACCTAATAATAATCCTATTTCTTTGTTTTCAATATAAAACCTTTCTACCGACTTAATTGTTTCTTTATCCTTTAGTGTAAGTAAGCTATATAAGTTCTCTTCCCTTATTCTACTGACTAATCTTCTTATGTCGTCACATAGCAAAAAAAGATACATTTTTTTAGGCTCACTACTAAAAGTTTCAAATGCAAACAATTTGTTCTCTAACATTCTAATCATATTGTATTATCCTTTCTGTTGTTTTATTAGGTATTTAATTTATATTTTTATTATATCATATTTTCGCTTTAAAGTAAACATAAAACTTAGGCATAGTGTTTAT
>CAZSMG010000118.1:0-1461 GCA_964608075.1 uncultured Clostridium sp.
AAAGGTTGAAACTTATGATTTAAAACCAGAAATGAGTGCATATGAAGTAACAGAAAAAGTTGTATATGCAATAAATAGCGAAAAATATAATAGTATAATATTAAATTATGCAAATCCAGATATGGTTGGACATACAGGAAGTTTAGATGCTGCCATAAAAGCAATTGAAACAATAGATGAATGTGTAGGAAAAGTTGTAGAGGCAGTTCTTGAAAAGGAACGGAACACTTTTAATAACTGCAGATCATGGAAATTCAGAACAAATGATAGATTATAAAACAGGAGAACCACATACTGCACATACTACAAATCCTGTACCACTTATATTAGTAAGCAATAATGAAAAGTATAAAATAAAATCTGGAAAGTTAGCTGATTTAGCACCAACTCTTTTAGATTTAATGAATATAGAAAAACCTAAAGAAATGACAGGTGAAAGTTTATTAATAAAGGAATAAGTGATATAAATGCTACGACATACAAAAAAAATAAAAGATAAATATGAAGATATTCAAAAAAAATTATTTTATATGATACCTGAAAAATGGGAAAAAGTATATTTATATGCTTCAGTTATAGATCAATTTCAAAACGTTCAAACAGGAGAGCTATTTTTCTATTATATCCCAAAAGGACTACTTAAAAAAAATCCTGTAAATGTATATGAAATTCCATCAAAATTTAATATAGAAGAAAATGAATATATGAATTTAGTAGAAATGTTATATGAATCTATTAAAGAACTAAGAGAGGAATTTAAAGATACAGAACAAGAGGTATGGAGTAATATAACTATTTCAATTGAAAATACTAAATTTAAAATTGAATTTAACTATGATAAATTACAAGGAAATGAATATACAAGTTATGAAAGACATATAATTTGGAGGTATAAATATTTAAACCAAGAATTAGGGTATTTGAATAAAGAAGAAAAAAATATTATAAAAAGATATTTGGATGATAAAAAATATATCCACTCAAAAACAGAAACATATGAAGAAGGAATATATATTAAAGATATAAAAAATATAATAGATTTTGATACAGAATCTTATGAAACTACTCAAAATGTAGAATATGTATCAAGTAAAAATAATAAAATAGGTAAAAATCAGATTTTAAAATATTAAAAAAATGAAAGGAGCAATAAAAGATGATTTATTCAAAAGAAGTAGAAGAAATGTGCGTAGTAGCAAAAGGAGTAGACCATGGTCCAGCACCAATACCAGAAGAAGGAAAGTGGGTTAAAGCAAAAGAAATAAAAGATATTTCAGGCTTAACACATGGAATTGGATGGTGTGCACCACAGCAAGGAGCATGTAAATTAACTTTAAATGTAAAAGAGGGAGTAATTCAAGAAGCATTAGTTGAAACAATTGGATGTTCAGGAATGACACACTCAGCTGCTATGGCAGGAGAAATATTAACAGGAAAAACATTATTAGAAGCTTTAAATAC
>CAZSMG010000119.1:0-1361 GCA_964608075.1 uncultured Clostridium sp.
TTCGTTTTCATTTAAGATTTCTAATTTCCAATGTTTTTTTTCTGCATACATTGTATACATCCTAAATAGAGTACCCGCAAACAATGCAGCTTCTTCTCCACCAGCACCAGCACGAATTTCACAAATAATGTTTTTATCATCATCTGGGTCTTTAGGTATTAATAGTATTTTTAGTTCTTCTTCAATTTTTGGTAGTTTTTCTTTGCTTTCATAATACTCCAATTCTGCAAGTTCTTTCATTTCTGGATCTTGCATTAGTTCTTCTGCTTCTTCCATAGACTTTTTTGTGTTTTTATATTCTCTAAATTTTAGTACTATATCTTCTATATTTGCATGTTCTTTCATTAATTTTTGCCATTCTGCTTGATTTGCAATTACTTCTGGGTCACTAATTAACTTTGTTAATTCTTCATATCTTTTCTCTACTGTCTCTAATTTGTCAAACATAATTTTCTTCTCCTTTATCATTTTACTCAATTGTCTAATATTATACACTTAGTTTAATAATTTTACAATACTACTAGATTATATTCTATATTTAATTTATCTAAGAATTCTTTTTCTCTATTTGTACATGTAAATATAATAACTTGTCTATTTTTAAATTCTTCGTTTATGTATTTTAAAGTATTTTTTAATCTTTCTGTATCATAAAATGCAAAAGCTTCATCTAAAAATATTGGTATATTTTCTTTTGTTATACTATCTAAAATTGCAAATCTTAATGATAGATATATTTGTTCTATTGTTCCTATACTTAATCTTTCTGCTGAAATATATTTTCCATCATTTAATTCTACTATTAATCCGTCTTCTTCATTAAATAAAATATTATTATATTTTCCTTGAGTCATCTTTGAAATATTATACGATAATTTTTTTGTAATTTCTGGATTTATATTATTTCTTATTTTTTCATATGCATTTTCAAGTACTTTTTTTGCAATCTCTATGCTTCTATTTTCTCGATTTATGTTTACTAATTGATTACTTAACATAATTTTGTGTTCTTCTAAACTACCTATTTGTTCAAGTTTTTCATCTATGTCTTTGATGTTTATATTTAATGTTTCTAATTTAATTTTATCATCATTTATATCTTCTTCAATACTATAAATTTCATTTTCTATATTTGGAGTATCAAATAATTTATCTATTTCTTGATCATCAAATATATTTTTATAATTATTTTTTATTTTTTGTTTTTCTAAATTATTTTTTAAATTATTTTCTTCAATATTTTTTTCTATTTCATTTTTTATATCATTTTTATTTTTTTCTATAATATTAATTTCATTATCTAATTCTTTAATTTTATCTAATATTATTTTTTCTTTATTTAAATCACTTTTTATTTTATT
>CAZSMG010000120.1:0-1353 GCA_964608075.1 uncultured Clostridium sp.
CAGCGTCTTTAGGCGCTGGTAATGTTATATGCCCTTTTAGGGCTGAACAAACCACTCGTTTTACGGGTGGTTATGATTTTATTATTAATTATATTTTGAAAAATAAGTACACATAAATAGTTAAATAAAATTTAATGCAAATAAAATTATGTTTTGCGAACAAAAATGTTGTGAATAAATTATAACAAAAACATAAGTATTTATAGTTATTCACACGATTATCCACATTATCCACAAAAAAGGTGGATAATTAAAAATTTGTTAAAAAAATAATATTTAAGGAACATAAAATGGAAAAAAACACATTTTTGAAATACTATTGTAATATTTTAGAAACAATCTTGAAACTTTATTGTAAAATTAAAATAAAATCTGTAATATTTGACCAATTTTTGTAATATTGAATATAACATTAGATTTAAAAAAATAATATAATAATATAGGGAAGAATTTTGGAGGAAAATAAAATGTTTAATAAATTTAAATATATATTAAGAAAAAATATGTTAAGAAGTATGATGGAAGATGATATAACATATGAAGAATTAGAAGAAAAAAGATTAAAAGGCATAACTATTTTAGATGTAAGAAGTCCACAAGAATATAGAGAAGGACATATTGATGGAGCAATTCTAATTCCTGAATATGAGTTAAAGTTTAATTTAGATAAGTTACCAAATGATAAAAAATCTGAAATTGTTGTATATTGTTTAAGTGGAGCAAGAAGTAGAAAGTCATGTGATTACTTAAAAAGTATAGGATATAAAAATGTTTATAATTTATTTGGAGGATTACAAAATATGTAAGGCAAATTTTAAGGGTGTTTTTTTCTTTTAGATGCTATTGCATTTTAACATATAATGATTATCAAGCTGGAAGAAAATATTTAAATACTTTAAAAATGAGACTGAACAAAGAGGGAAATTATCTGGTATAATTTCCTGTTTTTTAATTTCAATTATATATAAGATTATAAAACTATAGATTTTTTTAAATATATATGCTAAAATACTACATATATAATGAGGAGGAACTATGGAAGATAGACAAAAATATATTAGAAATTTTAGTATAATAGCACATATAGATCATGGAAAATCAACTTTAGCAGATAGATTAATAGAAATGACAGGAGTTCTTTCAAAACGTGAAATGGAAGCACAAGTTTTGGATAATATGGAGATAGAAAAAGAACGTGGAATTACGATAAAATCTCAAGCAGTTAGAATGAAATATAAAGCTAAAGATGGAAATGAATATGAGCTTAATTTAATAGATACCCCAGGACATGTAGATTTTAACTATGAAGTATCAAGAAGTTTAGCCGCCTGTGATGGAGCAATTTTAGTAGTA
>CAZSMG010000121.1:0-1306 GCA_964608075.1 uncultured Clostridium sp.
TCAAGTTGCATTTCTTGTGTTATATTATTAACATTTTTTAAATATAAAGAAGCATTATCTACTTTTCTATCTCCAAATTCTTTTGTTAAATAAGATATACCCGCAAATTCTTTTAAAAAACTATTTGGAGCAACATCATAATATTTTTCTAGTTCTGTTTCAGGATCATTAGAAATAAGTACTTCATATATTTTTTCACCTTGTCTTGAAACATCCATTTCATCATCTTGTGAAACTTGATATATCGCTTCTTCTACCATGTTAAACTCATGATAGCTATGTCTTATCTCTGAGAAGAAATCTATTTGTTGTTTTAGTAAATTGTTATCTTTTTTATCTACTAATCCATCTATATATGTATCTACCATAAATAATTCAAATATTAAAATTATTCCCATCAATAATACATTTTTATGTGTCATAATAATAGTAAAAGTGACTAATGGTATTAATACTGCTAATGTTTTTGTTAAAATTTTTGCTGAGTCTCTTCTTGTTATATATTCATCATCGACATTTATAATTTCTAGCCTTCTTCTAAGTTTTAGAATATATCTTTTAAGTAATGGTATTTTTAAATATGTTAAATATAATTTCTGAAACAAAATCTCTGAAGAATATTTACTTGATTTTGTTCCTTGTTGTAATTTAACTATTTGTTGATATTCAGTTTTTTGTAATTTTTTTCTTAGTACAATATATGCTATAACTACTATTGCAAATAATCCTATTGATCCACTAATTATATATAACAAAATGTCCCTAGATACCAATATTAACACCTCCTATTCTAGATAATTTATACTATTTTAGGTTTTCTTCCTCTTTTTCCTTTTGTCTCTATTACTTCTGGGTTACTATTTGTACCCCAATATTTTTTAACAAATTTATCAAATTCTTCTGCATCTGATTCATCCATATTATTTCTCATTTCTCTAATATTTTTATCAGATATTTTATTAGTAATTACATATTCACCATTTACATATTCTAATATGTTTCTGTATGTATATAATTGTCTATCTGTAGATTTAGTAAAATAGTGTGTTGCATTATCAAAGAATTTATCAAATTTTCCTTCTAAAGTCTTTTCTTTTCTATGATCAAATGTATACTCATTTTTTTCTACAACTGGTATACATTCTGTTATTCTTTCTATATACCTTCTACCTCTAAAGTCTTTTACCAAATGTACATCAAAGTTTAGAACTTGTATAACTTGTTCTTCTGCTGTTTTTTCATCTGTAAATACTCCTGATCTTAGCATTGAGTTACGAAGTGCTGTAACTAAATCAGGAAATGTTTT
>CAZSMG010000122.1:0-1139 GCA_964608075.1 uncultured Clostridium sp.
AAGATATGAGTGAAGGTCAAAAGAAAAAAGTTTTAATTGCAAAAAGTATATCAGAACAAGCCAATATCTATATATGGGATGAGCCTTTGAACTATATTGATATATTAACAAGAATACAAATAGAAGATACTATTTTAAATTATGAACCTACACTTATTTTTGTAGAACATGATGAAACATTTATTAAAAAAGTGGCAACAAAAATTATAAATTTAGAAAAGTAAGTGTGCGATAAATTAAAATTTTGAAAGGAGATAAATTTATGAATAGAGAATTAAAAATAATAATAGAGAATTGTCCTCAAAATCATAAATGCCCAGCTGTAAATGTTTGTCCAGTTGGAGCATTAAGTCAAAAAGATTTTGAAGCACCTAAAATAGATTATGATAAGTGTATAAGATGTGGCAAATGTTCAAATTTTTGCCCTAAAAAAGCATTAGTATTAGAATAAAAATGAATAAGTAAAATAGCAGTACATTGTCTGCTATTTTTAATTTTAGACTTTTAGTCGAAAAAGTATTGACTAAATAAAAAAATAAGAATATACTTATATAAAAATAGACTAATAGTCTAAAAAAGAGGTGCAATATGAAAAAAGAAGTAAGAAAAAAAGAACTAATAAAAATAGCTTATGAATTATTCATTACTAAAGGATATGAAAACACATCAGTAGATGAAATAATTGCAAAAGCAGGCATTGCTAAAGGAACTTATTATTATCATTTTGAAAGCAAAGAGCAAATGTTAGAAGATGTTGTTAATATGATGATAGATAGAAGTGTAGAAAGAGCGAAAAAGATAGTAGAATCTAATTTAGAATTAGAAGAAAAGTTAGTGTATACTATTCTTGCATTAAGAGTTGCACCAGAAGAACAATCAGTAGAAGATACAATAAATTCAAAAGAAAATATCATTTTACACAAAAAAATCAATGATAGAATTATAGATGAGGCAGTTCCAATACTTTCTAAAATAGTTAGAGAAGCAAAAGAAACAGGAACATTTAAGTGTGATGATAACATTGAAGAAAGAGTAAGAATGACTTTGATATTAAGCAATGAAATGTTTGATCATAATGAAGTAAAGGAATCAGATATTTTAGTATTCATAGATACTATTGAAAAGATATATGGAGCAAA
>CAZSMG010000123.1:0-1081 GCA_964608075.1 uncultured Clostridium sp.
GTCAAACTTGTCAGCAACTTGTTTGAGTTGAACAGCCGACTGCCGTATTAGCTCCGGGTCTGAGTCATCTTTGTAGTGGTGCTTGGTGGGAAAGGTAATCAACGACATGAGCCTACCATTCAGCATATAGACTCCCATGTTGAATACCCGGTTCCCGTACCTCTTGAGGTACTTGCCCAGCTTCTCCTCTACACCAGGGAAGAGCTTCTTGGCTTCCAGTGCCTGCCCAGCCCCCATCACCCCACAGCCGTTCTTGCGGATCACCCCGTTGGTGGTGACGACCGCCGCCTCATCAGAGTATCGGGGAATGCCAAAAAGACTATCGGTACAGTGCATCTCCTTCATGCAAACACCTCCTCGTCACAGTGAAGTGCTGCCAGATCATAGCCGCTTTCAATAAAGCGGAGCGTCCGAGCATGGTCACACCTATTCCCCAAGTAGGTGTAGATCTCGACCATATTCTCCTGGGTGAAGTTGGTGCCCAGAAAGGTGTTGATCCCATTTAGGTGGTACACCTGTGACTTCGGGTCAATGCTCTTGCTGGCCTCACGAGACAGCCATTCCAATATTTTGGCGTTCAACTCTATTTCCGTTTGGATATCTGCCATAAGGAAGTAGCTGTTGCGTGGCGGGTAGATGATACATTCAAAGCGGGAATTGATATAGAATTGGGGAAATGCTTTGAGAAGCCTATCTCGGATCTCCTTATTCTCAAATACTCTCATATCAACACCGCCCTTTTTGGAGTGGACAGGCCGTACAACTGACATGGTAGTTTCCCCGGTCATAGCACTCATGGCCGTAGCAGGGGTAGTTATCTTCCGTAACCTCATTTGATGGGATGGGAGAGCGTTGGTTCTGGTTCTCAGGTTGGGTCATGTGGATACCTCCATTTTCTTAAAAATGTTCAAAAGTTCAAAGCACCGAAATGGGTTTATCGCTTTTGAGGTGATAAAATTTGATTTTGACACCCCTCAAAGCATTGAAAACACTGGGTTTTTGAAAATCGTCCCTTAGAAGGGAAAGGGTATTCATTCGCTTCGCTCATTTGGCCGAAAAAGTTATCAAAAATCAACTTTTC